>JBMYXJ010000144.1:0-6478 GCA_049608285.1 Mycobacterium sp.
ACCGGATCACGTTGCGGCGAAGTAGCGCTGAGTCGGACGCCGGGTGGCACCTCAAGCTGCCGTCCGGACCGGAAACCCGCACCGAGGTGCCGGTGCCCCTGACGACCTGGTCGACCGCCGAACTCGCAGTGCCGGAAAGTCTTCGCGAAGTGGTGCTGGCGATCGTGCGTGACCGCCCTCTGATGCCGATGGCGCACATCAGCGCCACCAGGACCGTGGCGACGTTGTATGGACCCGACGGCTCCGTGGTTGCCGGGTTTTACGATGATCAGGTCACCGCGAGGGCCGACGGTGCAGACGAGCAGCGCTGGCGCGAATGGGAACTCGAGATCACCTCGGGCGGCGGGGCCGCGCTGTTGGCCCGATTGACCAACCGCCTGCGGGATGCCGGAGGACTGCCGGCCGGTCACCGTTCAAAGCTCGAGCGGGTTCTCGCGTTGAGCGGACCCGTGCGGGAGGCCCCTGAAGCGGCGGCCGATCCTCTGCACCGGGCGATCGCCGAGCAGGTCGCCGAACTGCTCGGCTGGGATCGCGCCGTCCGGTCGGATGCCCACGACTCGGTCCACCAGATGCGAGTGGCGACCCGCAAGATCCGCACGCTGCTCCGATCGGCTGAGGGGTCGTTGGGAATTACCGACGACGAGTGGGTTCTCGGAGAATTGCGTGAGCTCGCTGGTGTGCTTGGCGTGGCACGCGATGCCGAGGTACTCGCGGAGCGATACGCGAGAGAGCTGGAGGCGCTGCCGGAGCCCAATGTTCGAGGCCCTGTGCGGGAGCGGCTCGTCGGGGGTGCCGAGAAGCGCTACCAGAGCGGGTGGAGGCGATCGCTGATAGCACTGAGCTCTCAACGCTATTTCCGGCTACTGGACGCACTCGAGGCGCTGGCCGCAGCCGAACCTGCCGCGCGGACCGGCGGCGAGGAACCAGCTCACCTGACGATCAAGTCGGCATACAAGCTGATCCGCAAGGCTGCCAAGGCAGCGTATGCCGCCGCCGCGGACGACACCGATGAGGACGAAGTCCTGCACCGGCTCCGCAAGCGCGCCAAAGAACTGCGCTACCACGCCGCGGCCGTGGGCGCGACCAAGGTGGCCGACCGTGCCAAGCGCATCCAGACGTTATTGGGCGATCACCAGGACAGTGTGGTCAGCCGGCTACATCTGAGCAAGCAGGCTGCATTGGCGCACGCCGCCGGCGAGGATACTTTCACCTACGGGCTGCTGTACCAGCAGGAAGACAACCTCGCCCAGCGATGGCGAGACCAGCTCGAGGACGCACTGAGGGAACTACACAAGGCGGTCCGCAAGTCCTGAGGTCCCAGTGGTGCCGCCGTTGGGACGCTCTAGCCTCGGACTCGAAAGGGAGTAGCGATGGCCAATACTGCGACTCGCCTGACTGTGGCCCAGTTCGACCTCCTGCGGTGGACATCCGAAGGATGTAAGGACGGCGTGTACGAAGGCACTTCGTATCGTGTGTCGGCGCGGAGTCTGCATAATCGCGGTCTGGTGCGCGTTACGAGCAAGAGCGCAACGTGGGATGCGAGCATCACCACGGAGGGCACCCGCGTACTCGCTGCCGAGGCAAGACGCGTCGAGTCCGAGCGGGATCGGGCTCGACGTGACGCAGAAGCCAAGGCGCAGAAGGAACTTGAGGAGGCGCAACTCCGCGAGCGCGCGGTCGTTCTGCTAAGTGAGGTAATTGCCTCTGGCGGACGGATTGATGTCGGAACGAGATTTACTGCAAATGAGTTCCGCGACACGGCCTGTGAGTCGCGGCGATAAGTGGCACTGATTTCGCGCTGCTATGTGGCACCTACCGCAGCGAGCCGCACGCCCGACGAGGGCTCCGCGTGCGGTTTCGATGACGTCGGCTGGGTCCTCATTCACGGGTCGACAGCCCGTTTTGCGTGCGGGTTTCGGGCTGCTCGCGTGCTTCTTGAGGTGCCGATGCACGGTGGAAGCCGAGACCCGGCGGACCAGCGTATTGGGAGCAAAGAGGAGATTACGTCTTACTCGAACCGGAGCAGTCTGGCACCACGTGGTCGTTGGTGATCGCGTGCAGGTACCAGGTGTCGGTCTTGCGGAGTTCCACGGTGGCTTCGGAGGCGGCGTGCACGCGGTTTTTTCCAAAGCGATCAGAGGCGGTGTAGGTGTAGCAGATTTGCAATGTGGCATTGGCGGCGTCACCGCCAGTTAGGTCGGCGGAAGCAAGAGACAGCCGGCCATCGGGCCCCACTTCAACCATACCCGGGGGGTCTTCCCGAATTGTTCCGAGTTTCTGAATGGCGTCGCGCACCGCGCCCCACGCCGGCGCGTCCAGCGACGGGTCCACGATCTTGTTGAATGCGACCGAGCCGACGTCGCCCTGCATCTGGTGCAAGTTGTATAGGGCCACGGCCGGCCAGATGTTGTTTTCGAATGCGGCGACGGCCTCGGTGGGAGGCTGCAAGTTGGCAGTGGGCATGACGGCTCCTGTGTGACACGCGGCGAGGGTGAGTGCGGCGGCGATCAACCAACGGAGGTGTTTCATGGCCCGGCCCTTAAGATATCGGTGGTTTCGTTCCTGAATTCGCGCAAGCTGTCGACCCGTACCGGCTGGCCGGATTGCGGTGCGTTGATCATGTATCCGTTGCCGACATACAACCCGGTGTGGTGGGTGTTGGACCCGCTGTACGGACCGCCGGGGTTCTCCCCGAAGATGAGGATGTCACCGGGCTGCGCGTGCTGACCGATGACCGAGCCAGGCACGCCACCGGCGACGTGGCCCAGGTGCGAATTGGTGTCAATGGCGTTGGTGCCCATTCCTACATCGACTCCCGCGCCCTGTTGGACGGAGTATCTGACCAGTCCGCCGCAGTCATAGCCCACCCGGTCCCAGTCGTGCCACGTGTTGGCGCCGTCGCCGTTGTCGCCTTGGCCCGGTGATGGGCCAGACGCCGACTTATTGCCACCCCAGGCATAGGTCGTGTTTTGTTGCCCCGCTGCGTGGGCCAGCGCGTCGATGGCCTTGTCTCCGGTAGGTGTTCTCGGGTCGGGCAGGGGATCACCTGGTTTGAAGGTGCTGAGGCGCTGCCGCCATTCATCGGCGGAGAGTCCGGCCAACAGCGGTGACGGGGCCGCGTTATCCGCTAGGTGGTGGCTGACATCCGGTGACGTGTTGTCTCTGGTCGACTCGGTGGGAAATGGTATTTGATTTCCCTGTGCGGGCAACGGCAACTGATCGGCCGGTGTCGTGCCCTCGGGCTTGGGTGCATCGGCAGGTTTCGGCGCCGTCGCGGGGGTGTGTTGTGGTGCTGCGGTTCCACATGCGGCGTACATCGCGTCGGCCATCTCGGCGGATACGGTGGTCGCCCGCGCCAGGATGGTGTCGAGTTTGCTCTGCCCCGCCTGCATGGCCGTGATGTATTGCAGAGCCGCCGAACCGCCAGAGCTGGGAATCTCGCCGACGACCGTCCCCGGCGGCGCGATACTGAACCGGTTCCGCGCCAGATCGGCCTTCAGCTGTTCGTAATCGGTCTTAACACCACGAAATTCGGGATATATCTGTGCCAACTTGTTGAACACCGCATCGGCTTGCCTGCCTTGACTATCGATGTCGACCCGGACTCGTCCGTGCAACGCGCGCCACGCGTCGGCAGCCTCACCACCCCAATCAGACAGATCCACCTTCGAGTGATTCAAGGTGTCGCCGAGCTTCTTCAACGACGCGTTGGCGTTCTTGGTCGCCCCCATCAAATTCTCGAACGACCGCAGATTCCACTCCTCCAGCTCATCAGAGGTTGTCATAACCCCATGTCGACATCGTTGACAATTGCCCCTTGGGCTTCGTCGGTGGACCCGTACCTTGCGGCGGCATCCTGGGTAGCCATCCCCATTTCCTCGAGCTGCCCGTGAGTTGCCCAACGCTGCTCAGTCCATGAAGCGACCATCGCCTGCAAAGCACCCGCAGCCTCCACAGGTATCCCCGGTGCGGTCGCTTCCATATCGTCGTGATGAGCAACATGCTCAGCAGCCGACACCGACATCGCCGCCAGCATGCTCTCGCCGGCCTTGTGCAAATCCTCCGGCCGAACCCGTAGTGGCTCCATCATCCGCTCCTGATTCTCACGCCGCGAATCGCAGTGCAGCACCTAGCCAACTTACCGCCCTGTCGACGTACCCGACCACACCAATTCGAGTCAGCTGACTGGCCTCTTCGCCGATGTTAACCCCCGGACTGACATAGCTACCCCATAGATCGGATCTGGTTGCTTCCCGGTTTGCCTACGCTCCGGGCCGGAGTCTCGTTTCTAAAAACGACCAACCAGCTTGCGTCTTAATCGGCGGTTATTGACACATTTTTATCTGGGGTATCAACAGCCGAGTTGATCTGCTAGGTCTAGGAAGTCGCTGGCGATGATGTCGAAGCTATTGTCGTAGGTGGTGTCGACACTGCCGGTGATTCCTAGTTCGAGTGGGCGGGCGACGAATGCTGTTTGAAATCCCAGGCGTCCAGCGGCGCGGATGTCGTACTTGTGGCTGGCCACCATCATGATCTGAGCAGGCACGAGACCGAGGTAACGAGCAGCTAGGTGGTAGATCGCCGGGTCGGGTTTGAAGACTCCGGCCATCTCCGCGGTGAACACTGCATCCCAGCGCAAGCCGGCGCGTTTGGAAATATTCACCACGGCGGCAACGTCGGCGTTCGACAGCGTGGCCAAGGTGAACCGCTCTCGAAGTCTGGTCAACGCCGGCACTACATCTGGCCACGGAATTAGCCGCTGCCAGGACAAGGTCAATTCCTCCCGCTCAGCAGCCGAGAAATCCGTCATGTTGTACTCGGCCAGCAGCGAGTCCAGCAGGTAGCGGTATACCGAGTGCACGGTGGTCCAGTTGTCGCGGTCAGGGGCGGCTGACTCCAAGGCTGCAAAGTAGCCGGCTCGCCAGCGCTCGACGAAACCCGTCCAGTCGACGTGGGGATGGCGGCCAGTGCTGATCCGCTCTGCCTCACTACATACGGTCGAGCGGAAATCTGTCGCAGTGCCCTGCACATCGAACAGCAACGCCCGCGGCGCGATCCGATCCTCAACAGCCACTCAGCAATCCAACCATCCATGCGGATTGTTGAGGCTCCGACCAGGGCGGTGTCCAAATTGGCATCCTTAAGGCGCGGCGTCAGAGATGTACCGTCCCAATAATGAAGTGCGCAGCGGAAGCCCGCGGATTCACAGAACGGTGGGATTGTTTCGAAGAATGGTCGGTGTGGAAGGCACATTGTTCTTCGATGGGAACTGCGGCATGTGTACCCGCGCCCGTAATCTGGTGCTGAGACTAGATCGGCGCGGGCGGATTGCGACCGAGCCCTTCCAGCGGCCGGGATCGCCAGAAAAGCTTGGTGTTTCGGCGGATCGGATGGTGGAGTCGGCGTGGTCGTTGGATTCCTCGGGCCAGGTCTACGGCGGCGCCGAGAGCGTAAACGCTGCCTTATCGGCTGCACTGGCTATCAAGCTGCCGCTGCTGATCTACCGGATGGTTCCGGGTATGCGCCGGCTGCAGGAGGGTATCTACAGATGGGTGGCCGCCAACCGATACCGCTTTCCTGGCACAACACCGCAGTGCGAAGACCATCCCGAAACCTGCTCAAGTTGATGGAGATTGAGATAGAGACGTTCTTGGGCGCCGACATCCGGGTGGGGAGGGTGATCAGAGTCGAGGAGTTCCCACGAGCCCGCAACCCTGCTTACAAGCTGTGGATTGACTTTGGCGATTTGGGGGTGCGCCGGTCTAGTGCGCAGATCACCGACCTGTATACGGTTGACGACCTGCGGGACCGCTTGGTGTTGGCGGTGGTCAATCTTCCCCCGCGGCAGGTCGCAGACTTTGTATCTGAGGTTCTCGTACTCGGGGTGCCTACCGATGGTGGCCGCAATGTCGTCTTGGTCGCCCCGGATCGTGTCGTGTCACCCGGTCTGCGGTTGCTCTGAGCGGTCCGACAGTTGCCCGACGAACCTCGCTTTGACTGGTCACCGAAGGAGTGCCACCCCTTCACCGCTCAACTCGCCCGGGATCTTGGCAGCCCGCCCCGTCATCGCCATCAATAGGGACTCCGCTGGCCCGCGGACTTCGGGGCCTTGACCGGAAGACCATTGAATGTCGGTAGCCACAAGCCGGACCCCGCGGGTGCGACGTGCTCCGCCGATCACGGGACTCATGCGCGCGTAATTCAGCGAAACACGAAGAGATTCCTCCGGGATGGTGCGCAGCTCTCCGAGAGGCCGGCGAATGTCCTGTTGGTGGATCAGGCATTCGATCAGTGCTACGCGCCCGCCATACAGTGCCCCGGCACCGGAGGGCTCGATACCGTCCCGCATGAGCTTGATGAGTTGCCCGGGTGTTTGGTCGGCGTAATCGTCGAGAAGTCTGGAATTGAGCCGGTCGATATCCCACCGCATCCGCACCATGTTGATGAGCAAGCGAGTTCGGCTTTGTCGAAGGTAGGA
>JBMYXJ010000145.1:0-6430 GCA_049608285.1 Mycobacterium sp.
GGCGGAGGTCGCCGATGGGCTGCTGGTGATGCCGTTCGGGTCGAAGAGATTCCTGCACGAGGTGACGATGCCCACCGTAGACGCCGGGCTCGCGGCTTCCGGCCGAGGCCGCGACAGGTTCTCGGTGGTGCCCGAGATTATCGTCTCGGTTGCCGATGAAGACCCCGACCATCTGTCTGCGCGACGCTTGCTGTCCTTTTATGGTTCCACCCCCGCCTACAAACCGGTGCTCGACCTGCACGGCTGGGGGGACTTGCAGCCTGAACTCAACGCGATGTCCAAGCAGGGCCGTTGGGAGGAGATGGTGCGGATTATCGACGACGATGTGTTGCACACGATCGCCGCATGCGGTGCGCCGGCTCAGATTGCCGCCCACATTCGGGACCGCGTGGACGGAATCGCGGACCGGATCTGCCTCTATCAGCCTGGCCCGATCACGGCGGAATCGTTGAGCGAGATCGTCGACGCGCTGAGGGGATGACCCATATCGTGGTACGTGGGTGGACCGAAGGAGATGACCGATGCAGGATCACTATCCAGGGGCCGAACATTCCGACGTCCTGATCATCGGTGCGGGAATCTCGGGGATCGGCGCCGCCTACCGCATCCAGGAGCGCAATCCCCAGATGACTTACCGCATCCTCGAGCGTCGGTCCCGCATCGGTGGCACTTGGGACCTTTTCCGCTACCCGGGCATCCGCTCGGACAGCGACATCTTCACCCTGTCGTTTCCCTGGGAGCCCTGGCGCCGGCAGGAGAACGTTGCCGACGGCGAGTACATCCGCGAGTACCTGGAGACGACAGCGCACAAGCACGGCATCGACGAACACATGCGGTTCGACACATACGTGAAGTCCGCCGAATGGGACCCGACCACCGACACCTGGACTGTGCACGCTGAGCAGGACGACTCATCGCGCACCTACTGCGCCAGGTTCTTGTTCTTCGGCACCGGGTACTACGACTACGACCATCCCTACCGGCCTGAGTTCCCGGGTATCGAACGGTTCGACGGAGAGGTGGTGCACCCCCAATTCTGGCCCGAGGACCTCGATTACTCGGGCAAGCGGGTGGTGGTGATCGGCAGCGGCGCCACCGCGATCAGCCTCATCCCGGCCTTGGCCGAGAAGGCTGCGCACGTCACGATGCTGCAGCGATCTCCTACGTACATGATGTCGATGCCGCGCATCGACCCGATGGTCGACTGGATTCGAAAGAAGTTGCCGCCCAGGGTGTCCCACTCGTTGGTGCGGTTCCGGAACGCTGCGTTTCACGTGCTGACCTATTTCATGTTCCGCAAAGCGCCGCGGTTCGGGCGCCGCCTCATCCGCAGCAAGACCGTGGCCGCGCTGCCTCAGGGTTATGACGTAGACCTGCACTTCAAACCCAAGTACGACCCCTGGGACCAACGGATGTGCCTGATCCTCGACCATGATCTGTTCGACCAGATCAGCGCGGGTCGCGCCGAGGTGATCACCGACAACATCGACCATGTCGATGAGACCGGCATCGTGCTGACGTCGGGTGCCCGCGTGGACGCCGATGTGATCGTCACGGCGACCGGGCTGCAGCTGCAGGCTCTCGGCGGCATCCGCCTCGTCATCGACGGCGTCCCGGTCGAGCCCACCGACCGCTTCGCTTACAAGGAGTACCTCATCGAGGATGTGCCGAATGTGGCGTGGTGCATCGGATACACGAACGCATCGTGGACGTTGCGCGCCGACATGACGGCCAAGGCGTTCGCGAAGTTGTTGGCGTACATGGACTCCCACGGGTACACCTATGCCTATCCGCATCGCGGCGACGCCCCCATCGTTGAGAAGCCGGCCTTCGATCTGCAGGCGGGCTACATTAAGCGTTCGCCGCACGCGTTACCGAAGTCGGGCACCCGCAGACCGTGGAATGTGCGGCACAATTACGTGCTCGACGTCATCGATCACCGGTTCGACCGGATCGAAGAGTCGATGGTGTTCGGTCGGGCCGTGGCGCGGCAGTCGCGTCCGGCCTGACCGCGGAGATGGGGGCGCCCGGCTACCGCTAGACCCTGGACCGAACGACCCGGCAGATCCGGACGGCTTCATTGCACGCGGCGTCGCCGAGGACAACGAGATGTCGCAGGGCGTTCAATGTGGTTTACGTTCCGGTGCAAACGTATTCGTGGAGTTCGGCCGGCACGAGAGCGCCGCAGGTCACTACCACGCAACTCTTGAAGACCGACTGGCTCGATGGACTACCGCCTAGGCTTCGCTGCAGCGATCATTCTGCGGCTGTGCGTCTCATACACCACAGCGAGGGCGCGTATTTCGGCAGGATAATCCCTAGGTACGGTGTGATCAATGTGCCCGAGCGTGACTTCTAGCGGTTGCGCGACTCGACCTCGCACGCAGCGGTAGATGATGAGCAAGAGAGGTTTCAATGCAATGAAGAGAAAAGGAACGGATTTCTTCAACACCGCTATGGTGGGTGCAGTCGTCTTCCTGATTCCGCTGACTGTGGTTGTCCTGCTGGCGGATAAGCTGATCGAGTTCGCCAGTGGATTTACCGATCGGCTCACGCAAGCACTATCCCTGGACACCGCCATCGGCACGGTACTTGTGATCCTGATCGTGTTGTTGGTGATCGTTGGCATCTGCTTCTTTGGCGGGTTGATCGCCCAAGGCCCGTTCTTCCAGAAGATTCGCAACGGTTCGGCTGCAGCCCTGTCGGTGATTATTCCTGGCTTTTCGTTTGTCAAATCATTCGGGGACAATCTACAGAGCAGCGAGGAGTGCGCCGAAAACTTCATTCCAGTTGTGGTTCAGTTTGACGAATATTCCCAGATTGCTTTTGAAATCGAGCGTGAGGCCGACGGCGGCAAAGTGGCCCTCTACCTTCCGGGGGCTCCCAGTCCCTGGTCGGGAGGGGTCGTCTATGTCACGTCAGATAGGGTCCGGCGCTTATCCATGAGCGTGAGAGAGGCCTTGACGAATATTCGCATGCTTGGCGGTGGATCAGTGGCCTATTCGAAACGCGAAAGATCGGACTAGACAACGCTAGACAACGAGAGCCGCCTCAGTCTACGAATCGAGCCAGGCCCAGGCCTGGTCCACGTCGGTGAAATATTGAACCTGCCGAGCGTAGAAGGGCTCAGTGAGCCGGGTCAGCCATTTCTTCCAACCTTCCAAACCGACCAGAGCCATTCGTTCGATCGAGCGATGGTACTTCTTGTCGAAACGCAGGTCCGCTCCCCAGGCTTCGGCCTTTTCCCCGTGGAGGGCGGACATGTCCAGCAGTAGCCGCACCGATCCCGACGACTCAACGACAGTCTGAACCGCAGGTTCGAGGATGTCATAGTCCGCACGGGTGACATCTCCGCTGACCCGAAAACCAAGAACATTGTCGTGGCTGCGGGGCATACCTTCGATCACATCGACCTCTTCGTTGTCGTGCTGGTCCGCGCGAGAGCCTGCTTCCCAGTATGGCTTTAAGAAGATCCGGTCCCTTTTGGCCGATAGTCTAGGGCGCGACGGTGAGCCAATCGGCGAAGCCCGACGGATCGTGTCTGCCGAGTGCCCCATGCTCGAAAAGGCCCCAGCCCTCGCACTCGGATCCGTCGACATCGTGGCAGACGGCACGCCCGACATGGTCGATGACACCGAACCCGGCTCGACTGATGATCGCCGGGTCGTTCATGTCGTAGGTCAGCCGTTCGCTGAAGTTCTCGCCCCGCCACATCCCGTGCAGCCAGTCGGAATCCCCGCCGTACCCGCCGCCCACGTGGATCGGTACCGCGAGCTTGGACTCCACCTGAAAACGGAGCAACGCACCCGCTGAATCCGTCGCATCAATCGTTGCGCCGGTGGGGATGCGGGTGCCGGACTGATACGTGACCTGCACCCGTGGCCACCCCAGCTGCTCAACGCGGCCGTCTTTCCAGATCCGTGTGCAGTCGTTGAGTGACCGGAACCCACGTGCGTCCTCCTGGATGATGACGACGATTCCAAAGTCGTCGAACGCCATCGGTACGTACAGCCACCACATGCCCTCGAAAGGAGGGTCGTCGGGCCTGCCTGCAGGTTCGGCTTCGCCGACGGGCCGGATACCCCAGGACCGGTCACGGGTGCCGGTCCAGCGGGTGGGGTCGACCTTGATGTCCTCGCCATCGATTGAGAGTTGCCCACTCCAGCTTCCCACCTGCGCGAACCGTTGCGCGTCCAGCGTTACGCGGTTTCCTCGCCGCATGATGTGGGGCTGCTCCTGAACCACGTCGAACAAGCCATCAAATGTGAGATCCGCAGCCACTCCGTCGGTTTCGTCGAGGACGATACGCAGTTTGTTCAGCGGTTCGATGACTTCGACACGGTAGGCGCCGACATGCTGGTGAAGCCTGTCTTGGTCGATGGCATCGGAGAGGTGGACCGCGGTCTGCGTATCTCCGCGCCGCACGAGCAGGTAGGCGTCCTTCACTCCGAGGTTCGGGTAATAGCCGATCCCGGTGATGACGAAGATGTCGCCGGTGCGGTCGTGGGCGTTGTAGTACGACCGGTCGTAGAAATTGCGGTCCGAGGACCCAGGCCACGCGATCGGCTGGGGTAGCTGGTGAACCGGGTATTCGTCCATCGGGCCAAGCATCAGTCAGTTTCTCCCATCAGTCTTTTCAGCAATGAAGCATGGTAGAAGAGGGTCTCGATATCTGCCGGCTTCTCGGTCTCTCCGAAATGCACGCGACGTGCCCCGGTGCGCATGAACACACAGCACCAGATGACACCTGAGTACACATAGAACCAGTCAAGGTTGGCGACCTCGATACCCGTGAGGTCGCGGTAGGTGGCCCGCACATCCTCCTCACGCAGGAAGTCCGGCATGCCCGGCAGTCCGGCTAGCTTAGACAATTCCTGAAATACCAGGTGCGCGAATATAATCCATGCAACATCGAACTCGCGAGGGCCGATGGTGGCCATCTCCCAGTCCAGCACAGCCACCGGTGTGAAGTCGCGGTAGATGACGTTGCCTATGCGCGCGTCACCCCATGTCAGAACCGGTTGGGTGGCCGCGACATCCTCAGGGAAGCGCTCTTCCAGCCAGATCAGTGCCCGATCGACGAGTGCCGAGCGGCCCATGTCGCCGACGCTGAACTCATACCAGCTCTTCAGCCAAGCGAAATGGCGGTGCAGCGCGGTCTCACCTGGGGGATCGACATCCTGGAGGAATCCGAAGGTGTTTTGTGCATCCGGAATCGAGTGCAGCTTGCTCAGCACCTCGACGGTGTTGTCTTGCAGCCGGCGTTGCTCGTCAACCGGGGCATCAAAGAGCCAGTTGTCCCCGAAGGTGTAGGGCATCAGGTCGGGCGGAACGCTTCCCTCGACGCGGTCCATCATGAAGAACGGCCGACCCAGAACCTTGCCGGTGGACTCGAGCCAGCGAACGCGCGGCACCGCGACGTCGGTCAGCTCGGCGACCAGGCGCATCAGCTCATGTTGATGGTCCAGGCGGTAGTGTTCGAAGACTGGCACGTCGGCCTCGGTGGGGGCGACCCGGGCCACCCATTTTTGCTCCACCCGGGCGCCGACGTCCAACCAGTGCCCTGACAGCAGGATCGTCTCGGACGACATGCCGTTGGAGTCCACACCACTTTCCACCGTGATCTCCGGTGTGACGCCGCCTAATTCTTTGGACAGCCACTGCGAAAGGCGCACGGGCACATTCGCCATATCCCGACTGGAACGCTGAAGCCGCCCCACGTCCCCAACAGCTGATGTATTCGCCACGAATCAGTCCTTCCCGCCTGTATTTACGCTACCATAAGTAGCGTTATGAAGGCAGAGTCGCTGGTGGTCGAGAACCCCCCGAGCGCTGGACGACCCCGAGATCCGCGTATCGGGGCGGCCATACTGAATGCCGCGGCTGATCTTCTCGTCGAAGTTGGATATTCAAATCTCACGATGTCCGCTGTTGCTGAGCGTGCCGGCACGACCAAGACGGCGCTCTATCGTCGATGGTCGAGCAAGGCAGAGCTCGTTCATGAAGCCGCTTTCCCGGCGACGCCCACAGCGATCCAGGCTCCGCCGGGTGACATCGGCGCCGACCTGCGGGCGATGATCGAGGCGGCGCGCGACGTGTTCACCAGTGCAGTTGTGCGAGCAGCGCTGCCGGGGTTGATCGCCGACATGTCGGCGGATACCGAGCTCAGCGACCGTGTCACCGCGCGCTTTGCAGACCTGTTCGGGGCGGTGCGCACCCGACTATTCGCTGCGATCGAGCGGGGGGAGGTGCGCGCCGGCGTCGACCCTGACCGGCTGGTCGAGCTCATCGGCGGCGCCACCTTGCTGGCGTTCTTGCAAGCACCCGACGGCCTGGTGGGCTCGGCTTGGGTAGACAGTATCGCGGCGATACTGCAACACGGTGTGGTGACTTAGCCTGGAGTTGGTATCACAGGAACTGGCCAGCCGAG
>JBMYXJ010000146.1:0-6406 GCA_049608285.1 Mycobacterium sp.
ATGGTTCCCGAGCACACCAACGACCGGAGCGACGACCGCACCCAGTCCGAACTGGGTTGCGCCCAACAACGCGGCCGCGGTACCCGCGGCATCGGGGTGGCGGGTCAGGGCCACCGCAGGGGCATTTGGGATAACCAGCCCCATGGCGCCGAGGATGGCCCAAACCGGGAGGACAAAACCGATGAGCCCGCCGAACTGGCTGGCGGCCACGGAAACGAACACAGCTCCTGACACCGAAGCGGCGACCAGCGCCCAGACCATGATCTTCTGTGGGGGAAACCGGCGCAGCAGCACCACATTGCACTGGGTGGAACCGATCAACGCGATGGCACCAGCGCCGAACACCAACGCAAAGGAGGCCTGGTCCAGCCCGTAGCGGTCCTGCAGCACGAACGAAGCGCCCGCGATGTAGGCGAACAAGCCGGACATGCCAAGCGCGGCGGTGAGTACGAGGATGACGAATCGCAGATCGCGGAGAAGTTCTAGATAGGTCGCGGCGATCCCACGCAACTTCAACGGACGGCGATGGTCTGGGCGCAGCGTCTCGGGCAGTGCAAAGACGGCCATCACCAGCAGCGCACCGGCGACGGCAACAAGGGCGGCGAAGATCCAACGCCAGGAAGCACCGAGAAGTACCGCCGCTCCCAGCGAGGGGGCCAACACCGGTGCCACGCCGATTACCAGCATCAGTCGCGACATCACCCGTGCAGCGTCAGACTCGGCGAACAAGTCGCCGACGACCGCGATGGCCACCACCATCGCCGCGGCTGCTCCGAAGCCCTGTAGCCCGCGAGCAACGCCCAACACCGTGATGTTGGCCGCGAACATGCACATCAGCGAGGCGAGCATGTGCAGCACGATTCCCGCGATCAGCGGTGTGCGGCGCCCCAGGGAATCCGAGAGCGGACCGACGATCAGCTGCCCCACCGCCAGGCCCGCGAGGGTGCCGGTCAGCGTCAACTGGACCACCGACGAGGACACCGACAGGTCGTCGGCGATATTCGGCAGGGCGGGCAGGTACATGTCGATGGTGAGCGGGCCGAGTGCCACCAACAGTCCGAGCACCAGGATCATCCGGGTTTGGCTCGGTTGCCTCGCATCCACGTCCGGGATACTTCCATGCGGTTGGTTAGCGTCGCTTCCCAATTGTTTCTTTCCGCATTGTGTCTTTCCGAGCTCACCGGCAGTGATGACTCACCTCCGGAGACAGCCACAGACCGGATGTACCGACGTCCGTTTGGTAGGCGCTAACCTTGGTGCAGCCGTCGCAGGCTGTTCACCATACGAAGGGGCCACCGAATGAGTGCCTGGTCGCGTACCGAGAGCCAGCTACCCGCGGCCGACGACACGGATCCAAGCATCGCGGCCAAGGTGCTCTCCCACATCATCGAACGTGGCGCGCGCGTCCAGGGCCCGGCAGTCAAGGCGTATGTCGACCGCCTGCGCGACCACAATCCAGAGGCGACACCGGCCGAGATCATCGAGAAGTTGGACAAGCACTACCTGGCGGCGGTGATCGCCAGCGGAGCGGCCGTTGGATCAACCGCGGCGTTTCCCGGCATCGGCACCCTGGTCGCGATGTCCGCAGTTGCCGGGGAGACCGTCATGTTTCTTGAGGCGACGGCGGTGTACGTCCTGGCGGTCGCCGAGGTCCACGGCATCCCCGTCGACCACCACGAGCGCCGTCGCGCCCTCGTACTGGCGGTGCTTGTCGGCGACGACAGCAAGCACGCAGTGTCCGGCCTCCTGGGGTCGGGCCGTACCAGCGGTGCATGGTTGTCCGAGGGGGCCGCGACACTGCCACTACCTGCGGTCTCTCAACTGAACTCACGGCTGTTGCGCTACTTCGTGAAGCGCTACACCCTCAAGCGCGGCGCCATTGCGCTGGGAAAGCTCCTGCCCGCCGGCATCGGGGCGGTAGTCGGTGGCGTGGGCAACCGCTTGATGGGCAAGAAAATCGTCGAGCATGCCCACACCGCGTTCGGCCCTCCGCCGGCGCGATGGCCGTCGCCGCTGCACCTGCTGCCCGCGCCGCACTCCTGATCGCACGCGGCGTCCCGATGGGGCACTGGTCCGTCTGCTCGACAACCCTTTGCCCGCCCCTGACCGATCCCCGCGAAAGCCATAACCACGTTGCATGGTCCGGCCAGCCGCCGAGGCGCTAGCCTTTATACGGCGGAAATGCGGAACTCACCGCACACCGGGTTGGACTGGGTGGCCGGCTGCTGCACCGCAGCACTGGCTCGAAGCGAAGAATTGAGGCGAACAGCAGCCGTGAGCTCACCTTCACCATTCGGTCAGAACGAGTGGTTGGTCGAAGAGATGTATCGCAAATTCCGCGAAGATCCCTCGTCGGTCGACCCCAGTTGGCACGAGTTCCTCGTCGACTACTCCCCCGAACCCACCAGCGATGCCGAACCACGGGGCAACAGTCAACCCGCGGCCCCCGAGCCCGCCCCGGCGACTTCACCCGCACCGGCCAGTAGCAACGGCGCCACCAAAGAAGAAGGTGCCAAGGCGAAGGCCGACAGGTCCCCCCCAAAGGCGACCGCACCCCCGAAGGTCGCGGCCAAACCGCCCGAGGCGCCGAAGAAGAACGTCCCGGCTGCCCCGGTTACCCAGGACGACGAGAGCCAGGTGTTGCGTGGCGCCGCGGCGGCGGTGGTAAAGAACATGTCCGCCTCGCTGGATGTGCCGACTGCGACCAGTGTCCGGGCCATTCCGGCCAAGGCCATGATCGACAACCGGATCGTCATCAACAACCACCTCAAGCGCACCCGCGGCGGCAAGGTCTCGTTCACCCATCTGCTGGGTTTCGCGATCGTGCAGGCGGTCAAGAAATTCCCGAACATGAACCGCCACTTCGCGGAGGTCGACGGCAAACCGAATACGGTCACACCAGCTCACACGAATCTCGGCCTGGCGATCGATCTGCCCGGCAAGGGCGGCAAGCGGCAGCTCGTCGTGGCGGCAATCAAGCACTGCGAAGCCATGCGATTCGGTCAATTCATCGCGGCCTACGAAGATATCGTGCGTAGGGCCCGCGACGGTAAGCTGACGGCCGAAGACTTTGGCGGGGTGACGATCTCGTTGACCAACCCCGGCACCATCGGCACCGTCCATTCGGTGCCACGCCTGATGCAGGGGCAGGGCGCAATCATCGGCGCGGGCGCCATGGAGTATCCGGCGGAGTTCCAGGGAGCCAGCGACGAACGCATCGCCCAACTGGGTGTCGGCAAGCTCATCACTTTGACCTCGACCTACGACCACCGGATTATCCAAGGCGCGGAGTCAGGTGACTTCCTGCGCACGATCCACCAGTTGTTGCTCGACGACGAGTTCTGGGACGAGATCTTCCGCGAACTCGGGATCCCCTATGAGCCTGTGCGCTGGCGCATCGACAACCCCGATTCGATCGAGGACAAGAACGCCCGCGTGATCGAGCTCATCGCGGCCTACCGCAGCCGCGGCCACCTGATGGCCGACATCGACCCGCTTCGATTGGACAACACCCGGTTCCGCAGCCACCCGGATCTCGACGTCAACACCCACGGGCTCACACTGTGGGATCTGGATCGCGAGTTCAAGGTCAACGGCTTCGGCGGCCAGACGACAAAGAAACTGCGTGATGTTCTGGGCCTGCTGCGTGACGCGTACTGCCGCCATGTGGGGGTGGAGTACGCGCACATCCTCGAACCCGAACAGCAGAAGTGGCTGCAGGACCGTATCGAGGTCAAGCACGAGAAACCAACCGTCGCCGAGCAGAAGTACATTCTTAGCAAGCTCAACGCAGCCGAGGCGTTCGAGACCTTCCTAGGGACTAAATATGTTGGGCAGAAAAGGTTCTCGCTCGAAGGAGCCGAGACTGTCATCCCCATGATGGATGCGGCAATCGACCAGGCCGCCGAACACAGCCTCGACGAGGTCGTTATCGGGATGCCCCACCGCGGGCGGCTCAACGTGCTTGCCAACATTGTCGGCAAGCCCTACTCGCAGATTTTCACCGAGTTCGAGGGCAACCTCAACCCGTCGCAGGCGCATGGTTCGGGCGACGTCAAATACCATCTCGGCGCGACCGGCACCTACCTTCAGATGTTCGGCGACAACGACATCAAGGTGTCGCTGGTCGCCAACCCCAGTCACCTCGAGGCCGTCGACCCCGTGCTCGAGGGATTAGTGCGCGCCAAGCAGGACATGCTTGCCGCCGAGACGGACGCCGAGGGATCCGACAGGTTTACCGTGGTCCCGATGATGCTGCACGGTGATGCCGCATTCGCCGGGCAGGGCGTGGTCGCCGAGACGCTGAACCTGGCCCTGTTGCGCGGGTACCGCACCGGCGGAACCATCCACATCGTCGTCAACAACCAGATCGGTTTCACCACCTCGCCCAATGACTCCCGATCCTCGGAGTACTGCACCGACGTCGCCAAGATGATCGGAGCGCCGATCTTCCATGTCAACGGTGACGACCCCGAGGCCGCGGTATGGGTGACCCAGCTGGCCGTCGACTTCCGGCAGCGGTTCAAGAAAGACGTCGTCATCGACATGCTGTGCTACCGGCGGCGCGGCCACAACGAAGGCGACGACCCGTCGATGACCCAGCCCGCCATGTACGAGGTCATCGACACAAAACGCGGTGTCCGTAAGAGCTACACCGAAGCGCTGATCGGCCGCGGCGATATCTCGATGAAAGAGGCCGAGGACGCGTTGCGCGACTACCAGGGCCAGCTGGAACAGGTCTTCAACGAAGTCCGTGAGCTCGAGAAGCACGCGGCCTCGCCGAGCGAATCGGTGGAGTCCGACCAGATGCTGCCGGCCGGAATGAATACTGGGGTAGAGAAGTCGCTTCTGGCCCGCATCGGTGACGCCCACCTGGGTTTCGACGAAGCCTTCAACGTCCATCCGCGAGTGAAACCCGTCCTTCAAAGGCGCCGGGAAATGGCCTACGAAGGCAAGGTCGACTGGGCATTTGCCGAGTTGCTGGCATTGGGGTCATTTCTGGCCGAAGGCAAGACCGTCCGGTTCTCCGGCCAGGACACCCGGCGCGGCACATTCACGCAACGCCACGCGGTGATCATCGACCACGAGACCGGTAGGGAGTTCACCCCGCTGGACCTGCTCACCGTCGACACCGATGGCAACCCGACGGGCGGGAAGTTCATGGTCTACGACTCGGCGCTATCGGAGTTCGCCGCGGTCGGTTTCGAATACGGCTACTCGGTGGGCGACCCCGACGCAATGGTCTTGTGGGAAGCCCAGTTCGGCGACTTCGTCAACGGGGCTCAGCCGATCATCGACGAGTTCATCAGTTCCGGTGAGGCCAAGTGGGGCCAGCTCTCCTCGGTGGTGCTGCTGTTGCCGCACGGCCATGAAGGCCAGGGGCCGGACCACACATCGGGCCGCATCGAACGGTTCCTGTCGCTGTGGGCCGAGGGGTCGATGACGATCGCGGTGCCATCGACGCCCGCTAACTATTTTCATCTGCTGCGCCGACACGGGCTCGACGGGATCCAACGGCCGTTGGTCGTCTTCACACCGAAGTCGATGTTGCGCAACAAGGCGGCAGTCAGCGACCTCAAGGACTTCACCGAGATCAAGTTCCGGTCGGTGCTTGAGGAGCCGTCTTACGCCGAGGGCATCGGTGACCGCCGCGCCGCGAAGCGCATTCTGTTGACCAGCGGCAAGCTGTACTACGAGCTGGCGGCGCGCAAGGCCAAGGATGGCCGCGAAGATGTGGCGATCGTCCGTATCGAGCAGCTGGCTCCCATGCCGAAGCGGCGACTAGGAGAAACGCTGGATCAATACCCCAATGCAAGCGAGTACTTCTGGGTCCAGGAGGAGCCGGCGAACCAGGGTGCCTGGCCGACGTTGGGGTTGGCGTTACCAGAGGTGCTTCCGAACAAACTTGCAGGTATCAAACGCATTTCTCGGCGTGCGATGTCGGCACCATCGTCGGGCTCATCGAAGGTGCACGCCGTCGAACAGCAGGAGATCATCGACGACGCGTTCGGGTAAGCCGATCCTTTCGGAGGGTGAGCGTTTCATCACACCCAGCGCGGGTGAACCGTCAGAAGAATGAAAACGGTTCA
Source organism: Mycobacterium sp. (assembly GCA_049608285.1). Taxonomy (GTDB): domain Bacteria; phylum Actinomycetota; class Actinomycetes; order Mycobacteriales; family Mycobacteriaceae; genus Mycobacterium. Next base: position 6,090 of record JBMYXJ010000146.1, read on the forward strand.
CCGTCGGTCAAAGCGGTGACGGCGCGCGGGCAGAAAGCCTGAATCGCTATACCGGTGAAGATAGTGGCAAGCCCCAGCGGACGACCCAGCGCCTCCGCGACGCCCGCAGCGACATTGGCGGCGTTCTGCCCGGGTTCGACAAGCATCGGGCACACCGACTCCCCGACCCGTGCTGCTGTCGCCGGATCGATCGATCCGAGACCATATCGATCGAGTGTCCGCAGGAACACATCCAGACCGGTATCTGCCTGAGCCGGCGCGGCGGTCATCGTCGCCGACACCAACGCAGCCCAGGCGACAAGCGCCGCAATGGCTGA
>JBMYXJ010000147.1:0-6377 GCA_049608285.1 Mycobacterium sp.
TCAGCACCCGAAGCCGCTCCCAGGGGATGTGCTCCATCGCGTCGTAGTCCCATCGGAAGCCTGCGGCTTCGTAGGTGGCGCCCAGTGTGCCCGGAGCCGCGGAGGTGTCGAGCTCGAAACTGACGCTCAGCGGTGCGCCACCAACATCCATAACGTATCCACCGTAACGCTGCATCGCTGTCGCCACCGCCAGCTCACCTGCCGTCAAGCTCAGCTCGCTGAGATCAAGCGAGGGATCGAGTTGCAGACGAGTGCCGTGGGGAATGCAATCCTTGCGCATAGAGGTGCCGTCGCTCTTGAGCGCCGGCGCCCGGAAGGTCGGGCAAGCGTTATTCGTCTGCAGCGCCAGGGCGTGAGGGATGTCGCCGACGGCGATCTCGTCGATCCGGATGACGCCGCCGAGCCGGGACGCGCCCGCTCCGGTGGCCGAACCGCCCCAGCCGGAGCCATGGAGGCTGTTGACCGCGCCCCAGCTCGCGGACCATTGACCGCCGCGCTTTTCCGCCTGCCAGAACTCGTAGATCGTGCCGCTAGGCTCGTGCAGAGTCACCAAAGCACCATCGGACCCAGAATTGGGCTTGGCTCCCTCGGGGATCACCACCGGCTGACGGGCAAAGGGGCAGGTGCCCCACTCCAGCTCTACGCACTCCACCTCTACCTGTACCTCGTGGACCTGGGTGTCTCCGGCCACGGAGAAGATCGGAATGCCGAATTCCACCAGATTGGCATAGGCGGCCTGCTCGGATGCCAGATATTCGATCATCGACGCGCTGTTCGGGTCGATCGACGGGTTCGGCGGTATGGCCTGGCGCCACGGGCTGGTCTCCGCGAACGGCGTGGCCAAAGACCCCATGTGCGGCGGTCGGCTCACCGCCAGCCCGGCAACGCTTCCGGCGACCAGAATGGACGCGGCTAGGAGCACGGCCGCGCTCCGCCATGCCCGGCTGTGAGTGCGGGCGCGCCCAGACTGGCCGACAGTAGCCATCGGTTCACTCCTTCCGGTCCCGTCGGCTAACACGCGAGCGGCGCGGTGCTGAACTACGAGTCACGCATGCCTGCACCGCCTTGCCCGATTGTAGTCGGAGACACTCCGAACCGAGCCTTGCTGGTTTCAGGCCCAAGACAATTCAACTCTGGACCGTCGACGATGCAGACCTTCTGCTCGCCTTCTCGAAACAACGCGAGATAGCACCAGCCCGGAAACGAGCGCAGTACCGAAGGCGACACCGCCAGCCAGAAATGTGGCCAGGCGCGGCCGCTCGTGCGAGGGCACGACGCTCATGCTGCCGACGGTCTGCAGTGCATACTGCCGATAGCCGATCGTCGTCGTGAGTGCAGTATCGGCATGCGCAACGGCAAGTTGTAGAGCATCGCGGGCGTCGTCGGCGGATTCTGCCGTGCTGGTGAACGTCAGTACCCCGCGGACCGGGTCGGCCGTGATCGCAACCGGCGACCTTGGGGCGGTCGTGAACGTCGCGAAGGTAGGCAGCATCTCCGTCCGGGAGCGAATGTCGAGCGCGTAGGCATACCACCCGTCTTTCGGCCCTACCGGCATCAGTGTCATCCGTTGGGTGGCGGTAACCGCCGGAGAACTCAGCGCCAACATGGTGATCCAGAACACCGCGGCCCCCAGAACCGCGGCACCGACCCAGACCCCGACGCCGCGCAAGAGGGTTCGAACCGCTTCGCCCGATACCGGCCACGGCGACACCGCCGCCGAAAGCGCCAGCACGACACCGAACGTGCGGAAATACGCCAGGTGCAGCGCGATACTGGCGAACGACCACGCAACGATCGACGCGATTGCCGCAGCCGCCATCACCCGTTCCTGGGAGCCCGGGCGCTCGATGATCCCCAACACCGCCACCGTCAGGAATCCGAAGATCAAGACCGCCCAGCCCAGCAGACCGATTATCCCGGATTCCGCCGCAAACTCCGCGTAGAGATTATGCGGCGCGCCGGCCGGCGACCGCACAGCGACCGGCACGCGGCCGGCGAAATCGATCATCTGCCCCGCAAAGGTCGCCGGACCGAAACCGAAGTGCGGCCGCTCCCCAAACATCATCCACGCCTGCTGCTGTGCTGCGAGCCGGCCGAGAACTGACGGATCGACGTTGTAATTGACAGCCGCCTCCGACAAGTCCTTGACCGTCAACAACAGCCGATTTCCGATACCGGGAACCGCGAGGATCCCCAATGCAAGCGGCAAATAGGCCAAACTCCGTCGCCGGAACGTTGGTCCGGCGCACACGACCCACACAGCGAACGCGATGCCGACGGCGATGAACGTGCCACGAGACTGCGTCAAATAGGTGCCAGCCAGTAGGCAAGCGAGATTCAGCGCCCAAACAGCTACGCTTAACCGCTGGCCCGATCGCCGGGCACGGACCACCAACGCGGAGGCAAACCCCAGCCCCATGACTAGATGGCGACCCCAAAAGTTGGCGTCCGGTGTCGGACCGCCGTAGCGTAACGTCGTGACGAGCTCGCCGGAAGCCTTTGTCAAGGTGGAGAATCCACCGAACGACACGGTGCCACCGTAGGCGACCTCGTTGATGACGGTAAGCACGGACAGCACAGCCATTGGAATGACGATGGCTGCTGCCACCGCCCAGGGCCGCGCGGTCATCTGAATTAGTAAAACCAGCACCATCACGAAGATGCAATCGACGACCACGCGATACATCTCGGCGAACGACGCAGCCATATCGACACTACCGACCAGGGCCACCATCTGAGTGGCAATGTAGACAGCCAACAACCCGGCACAGATTCCGGTCCACCCGTTGAGCCGGCTCCGGTACGCCGGATCGCGCAGCGCGAATGCCACGGCGAGCACACCGAGCAACATCGAGACTTGGAACAAGGGGATTCCGCGGGGACCAAGCACCCCGGAGGCGTTACTGACCTCGATGACGACCATGATGATTGCCGCGAGGAGCGGTCGTCGCGCCGCATAGACCAGTCCGATTCCGCCTAGCGGTGCGACTCCCAACAGCGCAGGATTGCGCGAACCCAGCATGACGAGCGCGCCGAGAATCGCGACTCCTGCGGCTATAGCCAGGCCGGGGAGTTCGTTAGCCGGTGCAGTGGTTCGGGTCCCAACGATCATGACCGGTGGCGATGGTGGGCTCCGGCGATGTCACTGGGGTGAACGGCCTCATCAGACTCCTCCTCGACGAGGTCTGCCTGCCTGCCACGCCATCGCAAGAAAAGCCAACCCAAGCCACCAGAGACCAGGAACCCCCCTAGAACTCCTGCTGCCGCGAATTGCACCCGGCTGGGCCCGGGAACCGGACTGCCCTGCTGTGGCCATAGCACTCTGACGAAGTACGGCACCACCACCGAGCTCACTTCCGGGGTGGCGGTGGTCAACACACTGTGGAGTGCCGAATGGGCTGCGCCCTCGGAGTTCGCCTGCACCGTGACCGTCAGCATGGTGGTTTCCGGCAGCGCATATGCGGCAACAGTCAGCTCGCTTTGCGGGACTTCCGCGGCCGAGGCCGCGGCTGACAGCCAGTGCGCATCTTGGAACAGAATGGCCGCCGTCCGGGTGACCTGTCCGCCGGTAAGAACCTCCCAGAAACTGGAGGCTTCGGCCAACGCCAACTCGGGCGGAGGAACCAGCACGACATTTGCCCAGGCCTCATATCGGCTCGTTTGTGGCGCCGCGAGCGCACCGAGTACCGCACCGATGACTGCGCCGACGAGTGCGAATAAGCAGACGATCAGACGGCGCTTGGTCATGGCCCTTCTCTCGCTGTCTTCGATGCGGTTCGGCCAAGTCGACTCCCCACTAGCCCGGACTTAACCATGCTGAGGTGTGCGACGCTCTGAATCGTAGTCGCACTAATGGCAGGATCCCGGTAACGACCTCGACCGGAGCCCCCCGATTCTTGAGGGCCGAAATCCTAACCCTGCTTTCCGGCGCATTGACCGATACCGTCCAAGACGCAATTCTTGAGCCGACAGCGTATAGCATGTCGCGGTGTCAGTCGCGCTGATCAGTGCCGTTGATCCCTATCCAACCGATGCGGGTAAGAAGATCGTCCTCGCGGGTTTTCTCGACTATTTCGCCGACCGTTACGGTGCGGACAACGTCCACTACGTCAAGGTCGGGTCGCCGCCATCGCGCGAGGACTTCCCGGTAACCCTGCACACGGTTCCCGGCCCCAGCCGTGCTGCAGTGCTCGGCAGCATCGCCACGAAGGTGACCACCGGCCGGGCAAGCCTGCAAGAGGCGTTCCTGGGCTCTCGGCGAACGGGACTTGCCATCAACCGGATCATCGACGCGATCCGGCCGCAGCTGCAGGTGTACGACACTGTCCGGATGGCGCAGTACGCGCCAGATCACGTCGCCGCACAACAAATCTGTTACCTCGACGACCTGTTCTCCGAACGCTACGACCGCATGCTAGCCGCAGCGCAGCGCTATCCCGATGTCGACAGCAACCCGCTGGCCGCCTTCGCCGAACACGTCCCACGACGCCTCCATCCCCTGGGCGCACAGAAGACAAGCCGGGCGGCGTTGCTCCGGGCGGAGCGGATGCTGGTGCGGCGCAGTGAGAACCGGACAGCGCGCAGGTTCCGCCGATGTCTGCTGGTCAATGAGGATGAGGTTGGCGTGCTGACGCGGCGCATCGACGCGGCACCGGACCGTATCCAATGCGTGCCCCCGCTTCTCGCAACACCCCCGTCGGCTGATCGGCGGTATCGTGGCGCCCCCGAATTCGTCTTTCTCGGTCTGCTGTCGCTCCCCCATAACGACGACGGCCTACGGTGGTTCCTTCGTCAGGTATGGCCGATCGTGCTCACGCGGCAACCTGATGCCTGCCTGAGGGTCATTGGCCGCCACGCCGGACCTGAGGCGCTGGCGTTGGCCGCCGAACTGACCGACAGCGTCGTAGTCGAGGGATACGTCCCCGACCTCGATAAAGCGTTGGGCGGGGCGGCCGCGTTGATCAACCCGCTACGATTCGGTTCGGGCGTCAAGCTCAAGGTGATCGAAGCGCTGAGCCGCTCGCTGCCGGTGGTTTCCACCCCGATCGGCGCCCAAGGAATCGCCAGCGGACCGGGCCGCGGCGTCCTTATCGGCAGCGAGCCCGCTGAGATCGCCAACCTGCTCTGCTCGTTGACCGATCCCGCCCGAAACGAAGAGTGTTCGGCGGAGGCGCGAAATCACTTCCTCGAGACCTATTCGCGCCAGGCCGTGTTCAGCGCCTACGACTCCGCCTTCGCACTGCCCGCGACGCACTAACCCGCCGAGCTCGCAGAGAACTTCATCAAACCTCGCGCGCCCACGCCGGCTTGATGAACACCCCTTCTGCCTCCACAGTGACTCCCTCGGCGTCCTTGAGGTAACCCCGTGCGAAGGTCTTGACACCGTCGGAGCGTTCGACAAACGCCTCGGCGCGTAACGGTCCCAGCTGCGTTCCGCGGTGATAGCGCAGGGTGATTGTCCCGGTGAACTTCGGCTGAGTGAGCCCTTCGCTGGCCACCTCGCCGAGGATGTGGTCGAGGAGCAGCGCGCAAACGCCGCCGTGCACCCATCCTGGCGGGCCTTCATAGGCGGGCCCGAGCGTGAATTCACTCCAGCAACTCCCGTCGGCGTCGTGCTCGACGATCATCGGCGGAGCGATCGCGTTCCGCATTCCGACGGCCGGGTTCGCCCAGGCCACGGGCCTACCGGTGCGCGCATGCCTCAGCGGGGACCGACCGTCCCGCCGTCGCCGCTCAAGCAGGGCAGCGGCAGCCTGAAGATGATCGAGCGCTTCGCGCGCCGTCGCGTCGTCAACGTCGGTATGGATCCCGGCCTCGATGAGCCTGCGCAGTGCGTCGGTCAGCGGCCCATAATTGGTCTGCTGCCAGGCGTACTCCTCGGCACTGATGACGTCATCCACGCTCACCCTCCAAAAATCCTCAGCACGACGGCTTTTGCCCGCCGGGTGATCCTCAGATAGTTGTCCAGGAACTCACCGCCGTCGCCGCTGGGCCAGCCGGCCGCCACCGCCACCGCGTTGAGCAATCGACCCGGTCCCGGTAGCTGATCGGTGGGTTTTCCGCGCACTAGCACCAGTGCGTTGCGCGCCCGCGTCGCCGTGAGCCACGCTTCGCGCAGCATTTCGATATCGTCCTCGGCAATCAGTTCGGCCGCGGAGACGGCGTTCAGCGTGTCCAGCGTCGACGTGGTGTGCAGCGAAGGCATCTCATGCGCGTAGCGCAGTTGCAGCAACTGCACGGTCCACTCGATGTCGGTCAAACCCCCTCGGCCCAGTTTCGTGTGCGTCTTCGGATCCGCTCCGCGCGGGAGTCGCTCGGCGTCGACTCTGGCCTTGATGCGCCGGATCTCCTGCACCGTCTCGGCCGACACGCCGCCG
>JBMYXJ010000148.1:0-6361 GCA_049608285.1 Mycobacterium sp.
ATTTCGACGGTCCCGGCTCCGCGGTGCCACGACAGATTCTCGATGTGCCGGTGGATTAGGTTGCGAGTGTTGCGTCCTCAGATTTTGGTGAGGTCGGTTTTCATCAACATCACGTCGTAGTGCGACCACAGCGACAGGTTCCAGTAGAGGTCAGAACCGGTTCCCTGCGTGGACGGCGACCAGGGATGCATCATCGGCGCGTAGATGCCGCCGGTCTGCTGACCCATCAGAACCTCGGCGTCGCTCCACGTGCCTTCGGGAGTGTCGGAGGTTCGCATCACCATGTTGTTGAACTGATCGCCGTAGAGCACGACGTACTTATCCAGGTAGTCGTTGTACTGAACTGACATCTCGCTCACGGTGTAGCCGGGTTTCGTGAAGCCGCAGGCCCCTCCGGACTTACCGATGATGGCTGAGGCCGAGGACGGGCTATCCTTCACCCACTTGGCCTTAGACGGGAAAAATCCTGACGAGGCTTTCTTGTAGTACTCATACTTGGACACGTCGAGGATGTCCTCGGCATCGACTCTCGAGAGGTAGGCCGCGCCCTGGCGGCCATTCGGTGTGCCGTAGGCGTAGACCTTGCCGTCGTCACCCTTGACGAAGGCCGACTGTTGGAAGTTGCGGTTACCACTGAAAATAGAGTTGTAGCGCACGCTTTGCGGTGCAATGGTGAAGTTCTCGCCGTTGTCTGTCGAGTAGGCGATCGCCGAGTAGTTCGTGTTCCATCTACCGGCCGATCCCCATTTGGACACCGACATGAAGCTGACATACTGCGTTGCGCCGAACTCGGTTTCGGGCGTGGGCAGCGAGACACCTGCGGTCGGGATGAGCGTCACTGAGTTGGGCAGCCACGACGGGCGATTGATGATCGGCCGTGCCCGGGTTGGAGCGTCCAGCGGGGCACCACCGAACATGTTGCCGGTGAACCATTGCCCGTCTGGGATGGTCATGCCGTCGGACAGGTCGTGGTCGCCACTGCGGAACAAGGTGTTGTAGATCCACCTGCCGCTCATGTTGGGGCCGCCGTAGCTGTCGCCAACAGCGATGAGTACCTGGTTCTCATTCTGAGGAGTGCTGGGATCGTCGGCGATTCCGTTGTCCCACATGGTGCCGACGTCGGTCCCGTAAACCTGGAATCGTGCCACGGTGTTGACCAGCGTCTCGTCGGAGTAGACATAAGGCCCCGTCACCCAACTGACGAAATTCGTCGATTCGCTGACTTGCGGGTTCGGCCATGGGGAGTACGGCGTCACCGCCGCTGTGGCGGCGGCTGCGGCAGCAGCAACAGGCCCGTCGACGGCTGGGGCCAGGCTGGTCGGCGTTGCCGCGCTTGCCTGCGCGGCGCTGACGGTGTTGCGTGATGCGAAGAGGTACTCGAGCTCGCGCCGAGCGAACGACATCAGCGCCCACAGGAACGGCGGATGCGGAGCACCGTCGGCGGGGGCGCTGGCCTTCTGGCGCGCCCACTCCAGCATGCTGTCGACAACGTTCACAACCGCCGTGAGCAGGCTCGGCTTTGGTGTGGATGGTGGGGACAGCAGGGCCGCCACCGTTGGTGAAACCCTTGGGCTTGCCTCGGCGAGCGTTGTTGCGTTGGCGAAGACCGCGATCTTCGTGGGCTCCTGCGGTGCCACTGCGGGGTCGGTCGACGACGCGGCGGGTTCTGCGGTAGACGGTTCTGCGGTGGATCGCTGCGAGGTTGATTGGTCGTCTTCGGCGTCCAGCGTCTCATTGGTTTTGGATGGCGTACTGGTTTTGGATGGCGTTGAGGAGTCTTGCGACTCGGTCCCGGTCTCGAGGTCGCCCGGTACGGCTTCGGGGTCGTCGGGTTCGGTGTCGTCGTCAGAGCCGTCAGAGCCGTCAGAGCCGTCAGAGCCGTCAGAGCCGTCAGAGCCGTCGGTCTCGAGGTCGTCAGGGTCGTCGGTGTCAGGGTCGTCGGTGTCTGGGTCGTCGGCGTCTGGGTCGTCGGTGTCAGGGTCGTCGGTGTCAGGGTCGTCGATGTCGATGTCGATGTCGATGTCGATGTCGATGTCGATGTCGTCGGGGTCAAGGTCGAGGTCGTCAGGGTCGTCGGCGTCAAGGTCGTCGGGTTCCGTCTCGGCGTCAGGATCGGTGTCTGGGTCGTCTTGGTCGTCGGCCGTCTTCGACTCAGCGGCGTCCACGGTCTTCTCGGTGCTTCCGCCGTCACCTGGCGTATCGCTATCCGACGTTGCTGAGGTAGCCGCATTCGATGGTGATGCGTCGCTGTCTTCGGCCGATGCCACGCCCTGTCCGGCAAACAGCGCGGATCCCACGCCGAATGCGACCGCTAGACCACCGACGCGACCAACGTATGCTGCGGCACCCATAGATTCCTTCAATCCAGCCTTGCTCGGCCCTCGCTCGGCCCTCGTCTTTGTGGTTATTCAATCGCATCTGCGGCAGGAGTGGCCAGCAAATACCTAAAATGTCACAGCTTTAACAGCGCTTCCGTGACCATAGGCGTTTCTTCGGTGCCATATTGGCAGCAATTTAGTAAAGCCCCTGTTAGTCGAGGTTCTCCAGGGCCTTTTCGTAGAGCGCAACCGCATCTGCGATGCCGTCGCCGAGCCAGGCGTCGACGAATCCGACCTGGTCGGCAACGAGCTGGACTCGATTGAGCCACAGCTCGAAATCGGGGTCCCGGCGAAGTCCGTCGATCTGATCCTTCGAGCCCTGGATCAAGACGAAACCACCGAGGTCGATGTTTTGCGGCTTGAGGACCACACGATCGAAGCGTTCGATCCGTTTTTGCTCCTTGAGACCCGACAGATACTCCTCGGTTTCGATGAGCAGGGACAGGGCCTTGCGCTCACGTCCGGGCGTCGGCACCCCCCACGCGACCCAGAGTCCTGCTTCGGCCATTGGTCCTCCTTGATCGGACTGTTCCGGGCCCGGCCAAGCATCTGGTCAGGGCGCGACCAAGTATGTCGCATTGATCTGCGCCATCCCGCGCTGCTGGTCTATCAGGGTTATTTTGAGCCGGTTGTCCGGGTGCCTTCCGCTGGTAAGCCATGAACTCCAGAGTTCTCGGAACGGTTCTCAAGGTGAGTTGGGGCCACCGACGGATCCCTGGCTCCGGCCTTCGCGAGTGCTCGGGCTCCGGACTTCGCGGGTGCTCCGGCTCCGGCGTCCGCGGGTGCTCGGGCTCCGGCGTCCGCGGGTGCTCGCCGTAAAGGGTTAGACCACTGTCGGTGCGGTTCGCACCCATACTGAGTGCTTCAGTCATTTGGCAAGGGTGGGAAGGGCGGGAAGGTCAGATGGGTACGTATGCCGTAACCGGTTCTGCGTCCGGCATGGGTAAAGAAGCGGCACAGCGTCTTGGCAGTGGCGGCCACACTGTGATTGGTGTGGATCTGGCGAATGCGGAGGTCTGCGCGGACCTGTCGACTCCCGCGGGCCGGACGAAGGCAATTGACGCAGTCCTGGAGCTCACTGATGGCCGCCTCGACGGAGCCGTTCTCGCCGCCGGAGTTGGCCCGGCGCCCAGCCAAGGCCGCACGCGGCTCATTGCGCAAGTCAACTACCTGGGCGCAGTCGAATTGGCCGCTGGCTGGCGTCCAGCGCTGGCTGCCGCGGATCGCGCGAAAGTTGTCGTGATCTCCAGCAACTCGACAACCACAGTGCCCGGAGTTCCACGAAGAACTGTCCGCGCTCTGCTGGCCCACGACGCCGACAAGGCACTACGGTCAACGCGAATATTCGGCAGGGGCGCGCCGTCCATCATGTACTCCGCATCCAAGATAGCGGTGAGCCGATGGGTCCGGACACAGGCGACCCGTGCTGACTGGGCAGGTGCTGGGATCCGTCTGAACGCGCTGGCACCCGGCGCTATCGACACTCCACTCCTCCAAAAACAACTGTCAACCCCTGGACAATCCAGAGCAGTTCGCGCCTTCCCGATACCGATCGGCGAGTACGGCGACGCCGGACAGCTGGCGGACTGGATCTGCTTCATGCTCTCCGACAGCGCAGACTTTCTGTGCGGAAGCGTCGTGTTCGTCGATGGCGGGTCAGATGCTTACTTCCGGGCCGAGGACTGGCCCAAATCTTTTCCCGGACGTCGACTTCTCTCCTACATCAAACTGTTCCGCGCCGGGAAGTAGCATCGGTCACAGACCACCAGCCGGGCGGGTTCCCGCGCTCAACAGTAAGCACCATCAGGTCGTTCAAGCGTTCCCCGGGCGGCCAACGTGTTCCGCCGCACGGTTGGCGCCGTTCAGGCTGTGCGTCGCACTGCGCGTCCGGGCATGGAGTCAAGGATGAGTTCGGAGTCTTTGAGGACGAACTCTCCGCTCACGATGACGTGACGGAACCCGACAGACGTTTGGCGAGGATTTTCATAGGTTGCGCGGCAGTCGACAGTGTCGGCGTCGAAAACAACGATGTCAGCATCGGCGCCGACGCTCAGGCGCCCCTTCTTGCGCATCGCCGGCACCGACTCTTCCAAGATGTTCGCCACCACCAGTGAACCCCGGGCCAATGCTTCTGACAATGTCAGCCAGCCCCAGTCGCGTACGCACCGACCGAGCACTTTCGCATACGTGCCAACGGCGCGCGGGTGACAGCTAGCTCCGTCTGGAAGGGGCCAGTTGCCCTCACCTTCTAGGAACTGCGGGCCAACTTGATATGGCACTCCGTCCGTACAAAAGGCACCGCCAGGGAATACCAGAGCCTTGCGAATCAGTTCCAACTCATCCGGCTTTGACTCATCCAGGAAGTGAATGATGCATACTCCGCCGGGGTCTTCTGCCCTGATCTCGTTCAGTCGCTCATCGTTGGTCACTCGCTCCCAGTCGTGATGAGCACCGGTACCGGCCGCCGCCGCGACGATCTCCGCGGCACCCTCGTAAGCGGCTTTCGGCTCGATCACATTGAGACTCGTTCGGGCGTGGGTAAAGGTGACGACGTTCTTTTCCGCCGCCAGGGACGTGATGTCGTAGTACTCGTCATGGCCGGTGTCGGGTAGGTAGCCCAGCAGGATGCCGATGCCCAGTGCTCCACCGTCCAGTTCGTCACCAAGGATTCCGACGATCCTCTTCGTCTCTACTTCTGACGCTAGCTCAAACACCCGTCGGCCGGCCGCCATCATCTTGGCGAGACCGCCGATCGTTCCGTCACCGCCAACGCCATCTAAAACTCGTGACCGCACCTCCGCCCAGTTCGCGGCGAAGCCATAGTTCATGGGCCGGCCCTCGCACTCGGCCTTGTCATAACCGGCAGGTCCCGGCGACCCGCCCGCCTCCAAGTCCAAAGCCGTTGTGATTCCGTCGAAAATCATCGCCCGCATGGTGGGTAGGTATTGATTGCCGTGATTGTGGGGGTCGATGAACCCTGGAGCCACTACCAAGCCACTGACATCAACCCTGACAGGCCCCGCCAACTCATCTTCAGATACTGCGGCGATCGTGTGACCCTTGATCCCGACATTGCGGGTCGCATCCAGTCCAGACTCAGGGTCAATAACTCGACCGCCGGTCAAAACAAGATCGAAGGTTTCCACTAGCTCTGACTCCCCGGGGTTGACAACGCTGGAACATTCCACGTTCTCCTGATTGTGGAACAGCCTTGCTCCGCTCATAGCCTTTTCAATTGACCGGCGGACACTCGTTGGCGATGAGCCTGCGGGGTTCGCCTATTGCGGTTCGTTGAACAGTGAATACCGTGGATATTCGTTGGCTGTGCCAGAGTTCGTGTCAGCCAAGAGGTTTGAGAATCGAAAGTTGGCGATTTTGGCGATCTCGATCAGCGCGAACGCCTTCTCTACGGCCGGCGAATTGTCCATCCACGACCAACCGGTATGCAGCACCTGGTCGACCCGCGCGGCATCGCTGACGCAGATCACCAGTGGGAATCCGAAACGTTCGCGGTAAGCACTGGCCAGCTGCACTACCTCGGGGTCGTTCTCGGTGAGGTTGGACAACGCTACCTGGTCGACGGTAAGGGGTTCGTCTGCTTCGTCCTGGTCGCCGAGGTTCGGGAAGGCCTGGATCAACTCAAGCTGCTGTTCCGGCGATCCGCTGAGCACCGCGACTAGAAAGGCCCCCCGCAGCGCCTTGGTTTCGGCGAACGGTCCCTGCTCGAATACACGGCCGATTGCCCACGGGACTTCTTGAAAGGCGTGGCCGAACACTTCGGCGAACCGGTGCTCGGTCATCGCGTTGACCTCGTCAAGGGTGATCGAACCCCGGCCAGCCACCCTTGGCGCCGGCGCGCCCAGGTGGAAGAACACGATGTTGAGTAAGAGCGCCGCGATCGCGCCAGTAGTGATACCGCTTCCGAATAGCAGGTCGATGCCCCGCGGCATAGCTTTGGCGACGTCTGGGTCGCTGGTTACCCA
>JBMYXJ010000149.1:0-6360 GCA_049608285.1 Mycobacterium sp.
TAAACGGTTAGGCGGCTACCGGGGGAAAACCGGCGACTTGTTCGCGCCGGCGGTGGCACTGGGCATGGCAATCGGGAGGGTTGGCTGCCACCTCACCGAGGCGCCAGGGCGGCCAACTGATCTGCCCTGGGGTGTGCATGCGCCGGTGACCACCCCCGAATGCCCGGGATGTCTTGCTGGACAGGCCATGCATCCATCCTTCATCTACGAGATCATCTTCCAGCTGGCGGCGTTCGCTGTATTGCTCTGGCTGCGAACCAGGATCGACAGGCCCGGTGAGTTGTTTGTGATCTATATAGCCGGCTATGCGGTGTTCCGATTTCTCGTTGAGTTCGTCCGGGCCAACGAGACAGTTTGGCTGGATTTGACTCGACCGCAATGGTTTCTACTTCCCTCGCTGCTGGTTCTCAGCATTCGACTCATGTACGGGTATCGCCACGGCTACTACAATCACCCCTCAGTCAGAGGACGGGAAATCCCAGTATGAACACGCCCCAAGGCGGTGACGATCCGGAAGAGGGGGCGTGCGACTACCCGCAACTCCCGGGCGAACCACAACCCGGATACCCGCTGCCGCCGGCATACGGACCCCCGCTGCCGCCGGCATACGGACCCCCGCTGCCGCCGGCATACGGGCCCCCACCTTCGCCGGCGTACGGGCCGCCATCTTCGCCGGCGTACGGGCCGCCATCTTCGCCGGCGTACGGGCCGCCACCTTCAGCGGCATACGGAACTCCACCCGGCCATCCTCACTACGGAGCTCCCCCACCTCCCGGCTACCCTTACCGGCAGTGGCCACCACCGCCGCCGCCCCGGATCTCTATCGGATTGGTGTTCGCCGGATGCGCAGTGTGGGCGGTAGTGAATGTCGTTGTCGCGCTGGCCGCGATCCTTGTTTCGGCGGGCGCCAGCTCTGGCAGCGACAATGTGGTCCTGGGAATCGCTGCTCTGGGATTGGCCGTCATCGCGTTCGGTGTTGGCGGCACGCTGCTAGCGGCGCAGAATAGGTACGCGAAGGGGCTGGGGCTCGGCCTAATGATCGGCTGGGCGCTCACATCACTGTTCACTGCTGGTTTCTGCACGGGCATCAATCCCGGGATGTACACCCTGTGAGCGGGATGGCCTTGCGGGGCGACCGAGTACGCCGTTACGTGAATGCGTTTTGCCCTGCCTGCCACGACGAAGTGCCCGAACGGCCGTTGGCCGACGTCGCGCGCCTCGCAGGATGGCTGGCAGAACGCGACGGCCGCGTCTGGCTTGAGCGCGGCTGCCCGACACACGGGCTTGTCTCCACGCTGTATGACGAAGACCCGGAAGTCCTTTCCTACCTTGAGGAGTGGACTGCCGCGACGAAGGAGCATACCGCCGACGTGGCGGGTAACTACGACCCCGTCCCGTCGGCCTATCTACGTGGATTACCCGAGATGCAGACGCAGCACACCTGCATCCTCGTCGAGGACATCGCGGAGATCTGTAATCTGCGCTGTCCCACGTGCTTCACTGACTCCTCCCCCGATCTTCGCAACGTGGTATCGGTCGCTGACGTTCTGGCCAATGTGGACCAGCGGCTGGCACGCGAGAACGGGCGTTTGGACGTCTTGATGCTCAGCGGGGGCGAGCCAACGCTGCACCCGCGGCTCCCTGAGCTACTCACTGAGCTGACGGCGCGGCCGATCACTCGGATCCTGGTCAATAGCAACGGACTGCGTATTGCAGCCGATGACGATCTCCTGGATCTGCTCGCCAAGCACCGGGAACGGGTCGAGGTGTATCTACAATATGATGGCCTCTCGGCCGATGTGCACCGGCACCATCGTGGCGGTGATCTAAGCCGAGCAAAATCATCTGCACTGCAACGCCTTTCCCAACGTGAGATCTTCACGACGCTAGTAATGACAGTCGCATTGGGCGTCAACGACCATGAGATCGGAGCAATGGTCCGCCTGGCCCTGGATACGCCCTACGTTGGCGGCATCACCATCCAGCCGCAGTTCGGCTCCGGGCGCTCTGGGGACATCGATCCGTACGACCGACTCACTCACACCGGTGTGCTGAAGCGGCTCGGTCCGCAGACTGAGAACGTGGTGACTTGGCGTGACTTGACCGCGCTGCCATGCTCACACCCGCATTGCTGCTCGATCGGATATCTGATCCGCGACGACAGTCAACAGTGGCATTCGCTCGTATCGTTGATCGGTACCGAAAGCTTGAAGGAGAAGCTCGGGTTGGTCGCTAACCGGATCACCGACGCCGCGATCCCCCAGGAGATGCGGGTGGCAGTTCAGGAGTCCCTCCTGGGACTGTTGTCAGAGCAGTCGTCGTTGTCGCATCCGCAGATCGGCGAGGTGTGGCGCACCATTTGCGAGAGCTGCGACCTGGGGATGTCGACCCTGCTCACACTCGCCTCGTCCGCGCTGCCTGGTCGACGACGCAAGATTCGGCGGCTATTGGGCGAACGGGTCGTGCGCATCACCATCAAGCCCTTCATGGACATGTCGACGATGATCGAAGAGCGGTTGCTGCAGTGTTGCGTGCATGTCGGTACACGCTCCGCCCAGGACCAATGTGCGCCGTTCTGCGCCGTGCAAGCGTGGCCACCCCTAGCGCGACAGCGGATGTCGATAGCCGCAGGTGGGACATTGCCGCTATTCATCGCCCCGTCCGGCCGGTGACATACTCCGCATAAGCCAGGTCCGCGAACAGCAGAAGGCGTTAATTAGATGAGCGAACCCACTCCCGCTGACAGCGGTGCGTGCGAGGACATCAGGACATCGATGAGCCCCGATGCGCTACGCCAGGCGATCGAGGACCACCTGCAGTACTCCCTCGGACGCCCGGCGGCCCTGCTGGAACCCCAGCACTACTACCACGCACTGGCTCTTGCGGTACGCGATCGCATGCAGCACCACTGGACCGAAACCACCCAGACCTATCTGGACCTCAGTAAGAAGGTGGCCTGCTATCTGTCGGCCGAATTCCTGATGGGCCCATACCTGGGCAGCAATCTGCTCAACCTGCAGATTGAAGACGCTGCTCGCGCTGCGCTTACTGCGCTGGGCCAGGATTTCGACACGGTGCTTGCCTGCGAGCAGGAGCCCGGCTTGGGTAACGGTGGGCTGGGGCGGCTGGCGGCTTGTTATCTCGATTCGTTGGCCACCCTGCAGCGCCCCGCCATCGGCTACGGCATCCGCTACGAGTTCGGCATCTTCGACCAGGAGATCCGAGACGGCTGGCAGGTTGAGACGACGGACAACTGGCTGGCCGACGGCAATCCCTGGGAGATCGTCAAACCCGAGTTGAACTATCGCGTCAACTGGGCTGGTCACACTGAGCGTTATCGCGATGCCAACGGCTACGACCGGGTGCGGTGGATCCCCGGGCGGGTGGTCAAAGGGGTCTACTACAGCACCCCGATCCAAGGTTACGCAGTGAACACGTGCAACACGCTGACGCTGTGGAGCGCCAACGCGGTGAAAGCTCTGGCTCTGGACGCGTTCAATGCCGGTGAGTATTACCGGGCGGTGGAAGACCAAGTCGTGTCCGAGAACATCACCAAGGTGCTCTATCCCAACGACGAACCTGAAGTCGGCAAGCAGCTTCGGCTGGCGCAACAATACTTTTTCGTGTCGTGCTCACTGCAGGACATCCTGCACCTGCTCGAAGACTTCGCCGGGCTGTCCGCCCGTGACCTTCCTGACCGGGTCGCCATCCAGCTCAACGACACTCATCCCTCGATCGCTGTCGCCGAACTGATGCGGCTGCTCGTCGATGAGCGCGATTTCGCCTGGGAGGACGCTTGGCGGATCACCGTGGCCACGTTGGGCTATACCAACCACACCCTGCTTCCTGAAGCGCTGGAAACCTGGTCGGTGTCGATGTTCGCTCAGTTCCTTCCGCGACACCTTGAGATTATTTACGAGATAAACCGTCGGTTCCTCGACGAGGTTCGAGCTCGGTTCCCCGGCGACGAAGATCGGGTACGGCGGATGTCGCTGATCGGTGAGGGCGGTGAAAAAAGTATCCGGATGGCGCATCTGGCGACCGTCGGTAGCCACGCTATCAATGGAGTCGCAGCGTTGCACTCACAGTTACTGAAAACCACTGTGCTCAAAGACTTCTACGAGATGTGGCCACAAAGGTTCAGCAACAAGACCAACGGTGTGACGCCGCGCCGCTTTCTGGGACTGGCGAATCCCGGGCTGCGCAGGTTGCTTGACGACACTATCGGCGGGGGCTGGATGGCGGACCTGGAGCGGTTACGGGCGCTAGAACCTCTGGCCGATGACTTTGGTTTCCAGAACCGCTGGCGTGCGGCCAAGCGAGAAAATAAGGCGCGATTGGCCGACTACGTGTTGTCGAGGACCGGAGTGTCCCTCGACCCCGATTGGATGTTCGACATCCAGGTCAAGAGGATTCACGAATATAAGCGCCAACACCTCAACGTCTTGCACATTGTCTCGCTGTACAACCGCCTCAAAAAGTGTCCGGAACTTGAAATCCCACCGCGCGCCTTCATTTTCGGTGGTAAATCTGCTCCCGGATACACCATGGCCAAGCTGATCATCAAGTTGATCAACGCCGTCGCTGAAACCGTCAATGCCGACCCGGACGTCAACAGCAGGCTTAAGGTCGTCTTCGTACCGAACTTTAACGTGCAAAGCGCCGAGTTGATCTACCCGGCAGCTGATCTATCGGAGCAGATTTCGACCGCCGGCAAAGAGGCTTCGGGCACAGGGAACATGAAGTTCATGATCAACGGGGCACTGACCATCGGCACCCTCGACGGGGCGAATGTCGAGATTCGCGAGGAGGCCGGCGAGGAGAACTTCTTTCTATTCGGTCTCACTGTGCCCGGCGTACGGCAGGTGCTGAGCGAGGGCTACCACCCTGGCCGTTACTGCCAAGACAACGACGAACTCGGTGAGGTTCTCGGCCTGATTTCCGATGGCTGTTTCTCCCATGGTGACACCGAGATGTTCGGTCCACTGATCGACAACCTGACCCGACGCGACCCGTTTCTGGTGATGGCCGACTACGCCGACTACCTCGCCTGCCAGCAGCGGGTGAGCGACACCTGGCGAGACACCGAGGCCTGGACCCGCAAGTCAATCCTCAATTCGGCGCGAAGCGGCAAGTTTTCCTCGGACCGCGCTATCGCCGAGTATTGCGACGACATCTGGAATGTGCAGCCGGTGACAGTCAAGGGTTAGCGCCTGGGATCGCGCGGCAAGCGGTGGCCGAGTCAGATGCCGACTAGTTAGATGCTGTCTACGATGCCGTCATGGCCTGGCTGAACACGTGGTGGCAGAACGACGTTGTCGACGGCTACAAAGGTCCGCTGATGCTGAGCTTCGTCGCGTTCGTGCTGACCTTCGCAGCTACCCGAACGATCACCCGCCTGATACGGGCGGGCAGAGGCCCCTTTCACAATGTCAGTACCGATGGCGTACACATGCATCACTCGACTCCAGGGGTGCTGCTGCTCATCGTGGGCGGGTTCACCGCGGTCGCTTCGCCGCCGCTGTCGGTGTGGATCTACATCGCAGCTCTGCTGGTGGGGATCGGCGCTTCCCTGGTGCTCGATGAGTTTGCGATGATTTTCCGACTCCAAGACGTCTACTGGACGCAGGAGGGCCAGCTCTCGGTGAACATGGTCACCTTGGCGGCGGCCTGCGTCGGTCTCGCGGTGGTCGGGGTGTCCCCGATCAAAACGGACGGGTTGCCGGCTGACATCGCTGCTGTCCGCACTGGGGCGGTCGGCGTACTGCTCGTCCACTTCGCCCTGGTTGCCATCACTGCGCTCAAAGGCAAGTACCCCACCGCACTGATAGGACTGTTCGTCTCCCCTATTGCCTGGTTTGCCGCTGCCCGGATCGCGCGTCCGACATCGCCCTGGGCGCGTTGGCGTTACAGTCCGGACAAGCTCGCAAAGGCCCACCGGCGGGCCGCCGAATTCGATGAACGGTGGGCCCCCGTGCGCCGGCACTGGGACGACGTAATCGGCGGGACACCAACACCGGCAAGGGGGCCGGCTGGTGAACACACCGCCAGTGCATCACCCGATAGCAGTTAACCCGACGAGCCCGGCAGGCATTTGCGATGCTGGGCTCTATGGGCCTTCTTCCTCGCCGGATCGCCTCGGAATTGGACGCGACGCTGCGCAGCCCGAAGATCGCCGCTGCCGCCGCGGGGCTCGAGAGCAGCCTCACCGAGCGTCGCCGCGGGCAGAAAATGAAGTCAGGGGCATTTCGGGGCATCCATGTCGTGGTCTACCGCGGCTTCGTGGCCCACGACGTGGCGAAGGTCCGCGTACGCGTGCTCGAATCTCCGGAACTGCCTGGCGACAGTCGCATCCCGTAC
>JBMYXJ010000150.1:0-6359 GCA_049608285.1 Mycobacterium sp.
GCCAAGACCATGCTGTCGACCCTGTACATGAAGGCGCTCGACGCTGACTTCGACCGCCCGATTCTGGGTGACGTTTTCGCCAAGGAAGCGATCGCCAAGCTCGATTTCGATTGGCGTGAGCTCAAGATCACGCCGAAATGGGCTCCCCTGCTCACCGTGCGCACCGCCCAGTACGACATCTGGGTGCGCGAGTTTCTTTCGGTCCACAAGGAATGCACCGTGGTGCATCTGGGGTGCGGCCTGGACTGTCGGGTGTTCCGGATCAATCCCGCAGCCAACGTGCGCTGGTATGAAGTGGATTTCCCCGAAGTGATCGCGCTGCGCGAGCAGATTTACCCGATGAGGCCGAACTACGAACTCATCGCCACAGCCGCGACCGAGCCGGACTGGCTGGAACAGATTCCCGCCGACCGGCCAACCTTGCTGATCGCTGAGGGCATCAGCATGTACCTGACTGAGGAGGAGGGCATCGCGCTGCTGCGGCGATTCATTGACCGCTTCGGCACCGGCGAACTGCAGATCGATTTCTTCAATTCGCTGGTAATCAAGTCGCAGAAGACTCAGTCGCTGGTGCGCACTTCGGGTTCGACTTTGTATTGGGCCGTCAACAGCCCGCAGGACGTACTTGTCAAGATTCCTGACATCCGATTGTTGGCCGCTGAAACATTTTTCACCGCCAGCACCTACAGCCGAACCTCGAAGGGCCTGCAGGTACTCAAGCGAGCGGTACGGCTGCTCCCACCGCTGAAGAAAGCGCTGCAGTATCACCGCTATGCGTTTGGGTCGCCAACTCAAACGAAACTGACCGACTAACCGACACTGCCAGCGGCCTGCTTGGCCGCAATGCCGAGCAGCTGGGTTTCGATGGCGGCGACGGACTTCTCAGGTTCTGGCCCGTGCGAGTGGTACTCGATCATCAACTGGCCGGCGAAGATCTTGCTGGTGTATATCTCGATTCCGGAACCAACCGCGAAGTACAGCTCGCCGTGGCTGCCGGTGAGTTCCAAGCCCGGCGGCGTGCGCAACTGGGGAACGACTCCGTTATCGGTGAACATCACGACATCGGGAAGTCCCGGCGGATTACCCACATACTGCGGACTGAAATGCAGGAAGCTCTGCTGGATCACCCCGTCGGCAATATCGGTTTTGAACGTATCGTTGATGTCTCGGGCGAGCGCGACGACGTCGGTGCCCCGCGCGATCTCCGCGAGGTAAGTGGCGATACCGACAGGATTGGTGGACTCGGTGGCCGAAACCGGCGGCGATAACAGGTAGCGAAGGTCAACCGGGTATACGTAGGGCACCGGGATATTCGGAGTCTTGCGGAGTTGCCACTCGGCCATCAGGACGACCGCCGACAGCAGGCTGTTCAGCCCCAGCCTGTGGGCCCGGCAGAAGTTGATGATGTTCTCGGTGTCCTGCTCGGAGAGTTTGCAGTAGCGCATCGGTACACGCTGCGGCAGAACGGGGTTCACCTCCGAGGCAGTACGCCGCGAGGGAGGCAGGTCGTAGACGAACATCGCGGCCAGCAGGCGCTCAAGCCCTGACCGAGCCTTCTTCTGCACGCCACGGTTGGCCAGGATCGCCTCGAGCGGCTCGGGTGCGGAATGGACTGTGACCGGTCGTGTGGTGCCGGTAGTGACCAGATCGGTGTAGGTGGAGAACAGCTCCTCGACGAGGCTGAATTGGTGGTGACCATCGGCCAGGCTGTGGTGGATGTACAGCGTCGGCTGCGCTTTGCCGTCACGGACGGTCAACCGCAGATGTACCAGCGATACGGTTTGGTCAAAGATCAGCGGAGGCGCTTCGGCGTCGCTGTCTAGTTCCACTACCTCCATGCCGGGGTGCATCAGATCGTCCAGCACGATCTCCCAGCGGCCGTCGGAGACTTGCTCGAGGTGGCCGCCGAGCACAGGATGCGCCTGCAGTAGTGCGTCGAAGGCATCGGACAATGCGTCGGTATCGAGCGTGCCTTCGGCGTGGGCGGCCAACCCGACGAAATTGTGTGTCTCAGCGAACATCTCCTCGCTGCGCGCCAGCTTGCGGATACCCGATGAAGGAAACATGCAGTCAGACTCCCTGAAAGAGGATGTGGTCAGCCACGTTTACTGGCCTTGCGGTAACCGATCATCAACGGTGCCGCACACACGGCGAGGATGCCGGCCGACCACACGACCGTCCACAGGACTGGTTGGCCGATTGGACCTTCGAGGGACAGGCCTCGCATCGCCTCGATGGTATAGCTGACGGGCTGGTGTTCGACGACCGGCTGCAGCCAGTTCGGGTACTGGTCGAGTGGGACGAAGCCGGTCGAGAAGAACATCAGCATGGCCACGATGATCTCGCTGGCCTGCGGCACGATCGTGTTGGACGAGTACAACGCAAGGGTGAGCACCGCCGCCGACAGCGCGACGCCGAAGATCGCGGGCATGAACACCCAGGCGATGGCCGCGGGAACGCCTTGTTCGAAACGGAAACCCAGGGCCACCCCCACAGCCAGAACCACCAGCGTGATCACCACGATGCGGACGACGTCGGCTGTCAGTCTGGCCAGCAGGCCGGCGCCACGATGCACTGGCACCACCCAGAACCGTGACAGCAAGCCGACTTCGCGTTCTCGCATGATATTGACCGCCCCGATGATGGCGCCGGTCATCCCGCCGACTAGAGCCACCAGCGGAACCTGGCCGTAGAGGCCGCTGTGGCCGGTCACCCGCTCGATGCCGCCGCCCAGCACAATATCGAGCGCCACCAGAAAACCCGAGGGCATGACCAACGACTGCACCAGCGTGGCAGGGTCGCGGCTCCAGCGGCGCAGGATCCGCAGGGTAAGCACCCACGTCTGCGGGATCAGCCGCATGGGCGAGTTCTCCCAGACCTGCTGGATGCGGTGCCGGCCGCCGTTGCGGCGAGGTGGCGGTGGTGAAGAAGGATGACCGGTCGACTTGGTGGCGGGCGCCATCAGCGTCGTCTCCTTGTCACCAGTGCATGCAGCGAGAGTGCCACCACGATGCAGCCCACCGCCCATGCCACGCCGGGGGCAAGCACGGGCCAGGTCGCCTCGCGCGCCGCGTCCGTGCTATCACCGGCCAGGGCCTGCAGTCCGTATACCCATTGGGACAGTGGCTGGTTGCGGACGAAACCCTGGGTCCACTCCGGGAAATTCTCGACCGGTTGCAGCCCGACCGAGGCCAACCCCAGCGTTAGCTGGGGCACCAGCATCAGCGGTGCGGTGGCCTCCGGGTTCTCGGTGGCGATACCGATCAGATCACCGATCAACGCCAGCGCCGCGCCGGCCAGCAGCGCCAGGCCCACGAAGCCGACCGTATCGGCAATGCTGCCGTAGAAGCGGAATCCAATGACATAGCCGCAGATGATCGACACCGCTAGCGCAATACCGCAGCGGTACATACTGGCGGTCATGCGGGAGGCGAGCGGCGTCAGTGAGGCGATCGGCATGGACCGGAAGCGTCGGTTGATGCCCTGCAAGGAGTCGGTGGCCGACCGGAAAGCTGCCGACACTGCGGCGAACCAGATAGCCTGCAACACGATCAGCGGGGTCAGGTACTGGGCATAGCTGCTCAACGGCTGCACCGCGCCCATCAACTGTTTGAGCGGCAGGTAGTAGCCGACGGTGAAGACGATCGAGCCGATGACCTGGGTGAGGAGCTCTCCGTTGCGCAGGGTCGGGGTGATCATCCGGACCGTGAGCACCCACCATTGCTGGAGGTTGGATGCTTTGGGGCGCGCGGCGTGCGGAATTGTGGCTGCAGGCGGGGCGGCCGAGACAGCGGAATGCTTGATCACGCGTACGCGTCCGCAGCCTCGAACGTGTCCGGTTCATCCTGTGCGGCGCCGCTGGTGCCGTCGCCGGTAAGAGCGAGGAATACCTCGTCGAGCGAGGGCCTACGCAACGCGATGTCCATCAGTTCGATCCCCGCGTCGCTGAGCCGGTTCAACGCCTCCATCAGGGTCGCGGGACCTTCGGGTGCGGGCATCGAGATCCGGTCCGAGGTCTCCGTGAGAGTCGCCCAGATCGTATCCGGCAGCATCGAGCCCAACGCCCTACCCATCCTGGGAATGTCTTTGGCCTGGCGCGGCACCATCTCGCAGTAGGTGCCTCCGGTGCGTTCCTTGAGTTGATCGGCGGTGCCCTCGGCGATAACAGTGCCCTTGTCGATCACGATGATGCGGTCGCTGAGCAGGTCCGCTTCTTCAAGGTATTGCGTCGTCAGCAGCGTAGCGATACCGGCATCTTTGAAGTCGGTGACCAATTCCCAGATGGCCTGTCGGCTGCGGGGATCCAGCCCGGTTGTCGGCTCGTCGAGGAACACCACTTCGGGCCGGACCACTAGCCCGCACGCGATGTCGATGCGGCGCCTCATCCCACCTGAGTAGTTGCCGACTACCCGATCGCCGGCATCAACGAGGTCGAACTGCTCAAGCAGCTCACGCGCGCGCCCTTTGGCCAGCTTCTTCGTCAGGCCCTGAAGGCGGCCGAACATCAGCAGGTTCTCACGACCGGTCAGCAGATCGTCGAGCGCGACGTGCTGACCGGTCAGCATCAGCGAGCGCCGCACCCCGGCGGGATCGCTCACAACGTCATGTCCAGCGATGCTTGCGCGGCCGTCGTCCGGCGTGATGAGGGTTGACAGGATGTTCACTGTCGTGGTTTTGCCGGCACCGTTGGGCCCCAGCAGACCGAGAACCTCGCCGCGGTTCAGTTCAAAACTGACGTCACGGAGCGCGGCGACCTCTCCGAAGGACTTCTTGATTCCAGCGACCATCACCGCCGTGTCAGAGCTCACCATGTGCTCCTCCTACCCGGTAGCCATCACGACAGGCTCCACGCGTCTCCGACCAACGATGGTCATGACAAATCGACCAGAGCCAGCTCGTCGCCTGCCGGATCGATATCCTCGTCAGCCAGTGTGGCTTTCGTGATCTCCAGCAGTGCTGAGGCGTATTGCTGAGCAAAGGACTCCACATCGGTGAGCCCGAGTCGGCGACTGTCGAACCACCAGTCCAGATGTAGCACCCCGGCGGTCCGGTATACCCGCAGCTCCAAAGCATGGCCGAGGCCGGGCAGAGCATCGCGCATCGGCATCGCCGTGTCGGAGTCCAAGCGTACCGGTGCGTCCTCGGGTTGATCGGTGGGTGCGTCGGGAATGGTCCCGACATGGGAGAACAGGATGTCGGCGGGACGGGTGATGCCAAGTGCGCGTGCGGTCGGTGCGTACAAGTAGCGCAGCAGACCGTAACCGATCCCGTAGTGTGGCACGGCCTTCAACGTGTCCCGCACGTCGTCCAGCAATTGCCTGGCACTGGCCTGTTCGGCAGACGTACAGGGAAGTGCGATGGGATGGAAGGCAGTGAACAAGCCGGCGGTGCGCTGCAAGTCGACGTCAGGCTTGAGCACCGAGCGCCCCCGGCCACCCAGGTCGACAGCAACAGAGCCCTCGCCGACGGTGGCCGCGACGGTACGTCCGAGCGCTGCCAGCAGAATTTCCTCGACCGGCAACCGCAAGCGGCGCCGTGCGTCGTCGACCTCACCAGTGTCGGCGATCGACAGTGTTGACGACAGGCGCGCGAGGTCATCGGCTCCCGGCGGTTGATTGGACTCCGGGCCCGCCACGCTCAACGTGGACTTCGCGGCGGACTCGAGCCAATAGTCGCGGCTCGCCAGGACCGCAGGGTGGCTGGCCAGGCCCGCGCACCGTTGCGACCACTCTCGCCAGGACGTCGCGACCGGCGCCAGCACGATCGCCTCCCCCGACATCCGTTGGTTGAACGCGGTGAATATATCGGCAAGCAGCACGTCACGGGAGGTCGAATCACTGGGCACGTCGGCGGCGATGCCATGCACACTCAGCGCCAGGTACGAGGAGGCCCCATCGGCGCCGCGGATGAACGTCGCCGTCAGCGGTGAATGCAGCAACTGGTGTTCCCGGTTCTGTTCGTCGAGGATCGCTTGTACCAACTCGCGCTCCTCGAAGCTGCCGGCCGCGGGAGCGTTCGGACCGTCGGGGAGCCGTCGCGTCACTAATTCGGTGAACTCCCCCGCCTCGGCGATATGTTGGTCCCAATTGCCGGCGCGCTGCACGATATGGACCCGTAGAACGTCGTGAGCGGCGGTGATGGCGCTCAGCACCGCCCGGACATCCTCCTCATCGATGTCTGAGCGCAGGTGCAGGATCAGCGGGGTTCGCCAGCGGCCGACGTCGCGTAGGCCGTGCTCGAGCAGATATGCCGCGTTGGGCGGCAGCGGAGGATTGGTGGTGTCGTCGAGCGGTTGCCCGGCCAGCCCGCCCTCGGCGTAGCGGGCCGTCAGCACCTTGGACAGCGCGGCCACCGTTTGG
>JBMYXJ010000151.1:0-223 GCA_049608285.1 Mycobacterium sp.
CGCTGCTTGACGCCGCGGTCCAGATCGCGCGTCTGGCCGATGTCACCGACACGCGACTGCTGGTGCCCGCCGGCCTGGACAGCATCTGCGCGACGGGTGACCTCACTGACAATTCCGGCTCGGTCACCGTACGCCGCCGTGACAACAGCGGCGACGACCTGGTGCTCGACATCTCGGTCACGGTGCCCGATGGCAGCGCCCACGTCAGCCTCGGTGGACTGCG
>JBMYXJ010000151.1:233-6353 GCA_049608285.1 Mycobacterium sp.
ATATGTCGACGTTCAGGCTGGTCCGGCGCAGCCGACAACTGTTGCGGCAGCCCCGCAGGAGGTCGCCCACGCGATCACCTGGCAGCCGTGGACCACCGATGTCAGTCCGGCCGCCGAAATTGCCCTAGCGGTGCTGGGGTCTTCCGACACGGCCGCGTCGTTGCGAGATCGTCTGGCCGGCGCAGGCTACGCGCTGACTGACGAGACCGACGCACAGTGCGTGTTGTACGTACCGGACACCGATGCGGCATCCAGCGATCTCGACTGCGCCGTAAGACTTTCCAGCGAGGTGGCCGCAATAGTGGGCAGGCTCGCCGCTCGGGATCATCGGGACGAAGCCAGGCTGTGGATCGTCACCGAAGGTGTCCGCGACGCCGAGTCCGCGAGGTCACTGCGACAGAGCTGCCTGTGGGGCATCGCCGGTGTCATCGGAGCTGAGCAGCCGGAGGTGTGGGGCGGGCTTGTCGACTTCACGCTTGCCGACGATCTCGGTGCCGCCGCCCGGGCGCTGGCCAACGCGCTGCCCACCTCGGCCAAGACCATCCTGTCGCTCCGTGACGGCCAATTCTTCACACCCGGCCTCGGACCAATCACCGCCGACATCGTCGGAGAGCCACTGCGGTGCCGGCCCGATGCCGCCTACCTGATTACCGGCGGATTGGGCGAACTAGGGCTACTCACGGCGGATTGGCTCGTCGACCGAGGCGCCCGTCGCGTCATACTCGCTGGCCGCACGCCCCTGCCGCCGCGCCACCAGTGGGACACCGAATTCAGCGACAGTGGCCTGCGACACAAGGTCGCCGCGGTCCGCGCGCTCGAGCGGCGCGGGGTGTCTGTCGAAGTCGCTGCGCTCGACATCGGCTCGCGGTCGGCTGTGCAGGCATACCTGGCGAAGCGGGACTCCGGCGGCGCTCCACCGATCCGGGGAGTCGTCCACGGTGCCGGGTTGGCCGAGAGTCAGTTGCTGACAGATCTCGACGAGGATCGCCTGCGTGGCACGCTGTGGCCCAAAGTGTCCGGTGCGCAGGTCCTACATGAGGTCTTCCCGGTCGACAGCGTGGACTTCCTGTACCTGACCGCGTCCGCGGGAACCGTCTTCGGCATCCCCGGGCAGGGCGCATACGCCGCAGGCAATGCCTATCTCGACGGCCTTGCCCGGGAACGGCATCGACAGGGCGGTCGTGGCGCCAGCCTCGACTGGGTCGCATGGCAGGGACTTGGGTTCGGGGCCAATGCGCAGGTCGTCGTCGATGAGCTCGCACGGCACGGATCCCGGCCGGTCATCCCCGCCGAGGCGTTCGCGGCGTGGGAGTACGCCAGCACGTTGGACATCGCGCACGTGGTGATGGCGCCCATGCCCTCCACGGCCGAGGAGACATCCGACCTCTCGGCGTCGCCCGTCAGGCACACGCCGGCAAAGGCATGGGAGGACATGTCTTCGCACGAGGTTTTCTCCGAACTCACGGACGGATTGCGGGCTGTCATGGCAGCCGAGCTGCGGATCGCCGACGCCGAGGTCGACACTGATCGGCCGTTCGCCGAGATGGGACTCAACTCGGTGATGGCAATGTCGATCCGCCGCGAGGTTGAGCAGCTAGCCGGTCTCGAATTGTCGGCGACCATGCTCTGGAATTTCCCTACCATCGGCTCCCTGGCGGCTCATCTGGCCGAGAAAGTGGTGCCGCAGACCCTAGACACCAAGGCCCCCGAGGACACGTCCGACGACTCTGCTGACAGCTTGTTGGACAGCTTGTTCGACAGCGTCGACGGGGGTGCCGAAATCGATGGCGGTGTCGGAGTTGATGGTGGTGTCGGATCGCCTTCCTCGAGTAGCGAGGGCAGGATTTGATGCGGCGACCAGCCGAACGACATACTGCACACTGGATTGGCCCGCAATCAGGGACCTCGACGCTGATCGTCCCGTCACCGGTGTCACTGCAATCCCACGTGCGGGCCGAACCGAAAGGATGCCGCGATGTTGTTGACCGAGCTCTCCATACCTGCGGCGCTTGCCGAGCGGGCGCGGCAACAGCCTGACGACATTGCGTTCACGTTCGTCGACTACGAGGCCGACCCGGCCGGGGTCACTGAGAGCCTAACCTGGTCTGAACTGCATGAACGCGTGCAGGTCGTCGCCGAAAAGCTGGCGGCGTGCGGCTCCCCGGGTGACCGGGCGGCGATCCTGGCACCGCAAAGCATGGAGTACGTCGTCGGGTTCCTCGGCGCCGTCGCGGCCGGATTCATCGCAGTGCCACTATCGATGCCGCAGCTGCGTCAGCACGACGAGCGGGTCACCGGCGCCATGCAGGATGCGACGCCGGTGGCGGTGTTGACGACCTCGGCGGTCGTTGACAGCGTCAGAAAATACGGTCAGACCGACCCGAGGCAGCGGGCTCCGAAGTTCATCGAGGTCGACACCCTGGACTTCGATTCCCCGCCCAAGTCCGCCTCACAGGTCTCCTTACCCAAGGCGTCCTACCTGCAATACACGTCGGGATCGACCCGCAGGCCCGCCGGCGTCGTGGTCACCCATCGCAATGTCGTCGTCAACGTCGGCCAGTTGCTGACCGACTACTACGAGGACTACCCGGATGGGCCTCCCGAGGACACCACGATCGTGTCATGGCTGCCCTTCTATCACGATATGGGCCTCATTGTCGGGGTGTTTATTCCGTTGCTGCTCGGCCGGCCAGCGGTGTTCATGAGCCCCATCGCGTTCATGCAGCGTCCGGCCCGCTGGATGCAGCAGCTGGCGTCAGCCCCCGGCGCGTTTACCGCCGCACCTAACTTCGCGTTCGAGCTGGCAGTGCAACGCACCACCGACGAGGACCTTGCCGGCTTGGACCTGGGCCGGGTGGCGGTGGTGATCAACGGCGCCGAGCGGGTGCACGGATCGACAGTGCGACGTTTCAACGAGCGATTCTCGGCGTTCAACCTCCCCGATTACGCCCTACGTCCCTCGTATGGACTGGCCGAGGCAACCGTCTACGTGTCCGCCTCACCCGGCGGCGTTCCGGCAACGGCAGTGTGGTTCGACTACGAAAAGCTGGCCGCCGGTCATGCCGAACAGTGTGAAGACGGCAGCGGTTCCGAACACGTCGGCCTCGGTACCCCGCGGTCCACCACGGTTCGAGTGGTCGATCCGCAAACGTGCGCGGAAAACCCAGCGGGCAAGATCGGCGAAGTGTGGCTACACGGCGACCACGTTGCCGGCGGCTACTGGCACAACCCTGCGCTGACCGAGGAACTTTTTGCCGGACAATTGGGAGAGCCCAGCGCGGGCACGCCGAAGGGGCCGTGGCTGCGCACCGGCGACCTGGGTGTGATATTCGATGACGAGCTCTACATCATCGGCCGGATCAAGGATTTGGTGATCGTCGACGGGCGCAATCACTATCCCGACGACATCGAGGCCACAGTCGCTGAATTCACTGGCGGCCGGGTAGCGGCGATCTCGATTCCCGACGATGCCAGCGAGAAGTTGGTGGTGATCGCCGAACTGAAGAAGCAGATCGACACCGACTCGCTGGCATCGGTGAAACAGCAGGTGACAGCTTCGATATCGATGACCCACAGCGTGCGCCTCGCTGATTTTGTGCTGGTGGGACAGGGCACACTGCCCCTGACCACCAGCGGCAAGGTGCGCCGCGCGGCCTCAGTCGAGCTGTACCGGAACGAGAATTTCAATCGTCTGGACGTCTCTACATGACTTCAGCCCTCGACGAGGCTGCAGTTCGTCGATGGTTGGTCGACTACCTGGTCGAGAACAACGGCTGCAGTCCCGAGCACATCGATCGTGGCGCCTCGATGCACGATCTCGGTGTGGGCTCCAGGGACGCGGTGGTTCTGACCGGGGTGTTGTCGGAGTTCTTGGGCCGGGCGGTGTCGCCGGTGGACTTTTGGCAGTACCCGACGGTGGACGCACTGGCGAAGTTTCTGACCGGTGGCGAGGTCGAGCCCGCCACCACCACAACGACCGCCGCGCGGCCGATGCTGTCAATGGACGAACCGATCGCGGTGATCGGTTTGGGCTGCCGGTTTCCGGGCGGCGACGCCAACATCGAGGGCCCGGATGCGTTGTGGGATTTCCTCTCTGAGGGCCGCTCGTCGGTCGGTGAAGTACCCGCACAGCGTTGGGCCTGGGCTGACGATGGCACGCCGGAAGGTGTCGCGGCGCTGGCCGGTATCACGCGATGGGGTTCGTTCCTGCACGACATCGACGCTTTCGACGCAGAGTTCTTCGAGATCATGCCGCGCGAAGCGACCCGGATGGATCCCCAGCAGCGGCTGCTGCTGGAGGTCGTCCAGGAGGCGCTGGAGAACGCCGGCATTCCTGCCGATTCGCTGGCCGAAACGCAGACTGGCGTGTTCGCCGGCGCGAGCGCAGGGGACTACGCGCAACTCGCGGGTAGCGATCTGGACCAGGTCGACGCCTGGTACAGCACCGGCGGTGCGGTGAGCATCATCGCCAACCGGGTGTCGTACTACTTCGACCTGCGCGGCCCGTCAGTCACCATCGACACCGCCTGTTCGTCGTCGTTGGTGGCGGTGCACATGGCGTGCCAGAGCCTGCGCTCAGGCGACTCCAATCTGGCGTTGGCCGGCGGGGTGAACCTGTTACTGGCGCCGGCGGCTACCAGGAGTTTCGATCGGGCCAAGGCGATGTCGAAGACGGGTCAGTGCCACAGCTTCGATGCCGCTGCTGACGGGTTCGTCCGCGGAGAGGGCTGCGGTGTGACCGTGCTCAAACGGTTGTCCGACGCTCAGCGTGACGGCGACCGGATCCTGGCGGTGATCCGCGGTTCGGCAGTGAACCAGGACGGCCGGTCCAACGGTCTGATGGCGCCCAACCCCGCTGCCCAGATGGCGGTGCTTCGCTCGGCCTACGCAGCAGCGGGTGCCGAGCCCCGCGAGGTCGACTACGTCGAAACCCATGGCACCGGAACATTGTTGGGTGATCCCATCGAGGCGCGCGCACTAGGCACGGTTCTGGGCAACGGCCGGGGCGCCGATGCGCCGTTGTTGATCGGGGCGGTCAAGTCCAACCTCGGACACCTGGAATCGGCGGCCGGCATCGCCGGGTTCATCAAAGCGGTGCTGGCGTTGCAGCACAACCGTATTCCGGCCAACCTGGGCTACCACGAGCCTAACCCGCACATCCCATTTGACAAGCTGCGGCTGAAAGTGATTGCCGAGCACACGGATTGGGCGCCTGCGGGGCGGCCACGCCGGGCGGGAATCTCGTCGTTCGGATTCGGCGGCACCAACGCCCACGTGGTGATCGAACAGGCACCGGTGATGACACCCTCCCCCGCCGAACCGATCGAGCCGGCGGTGACGACGCTGGTGGTGTCGGGCAAAACCCCCGAGCGCATCGCCACCCAGGCCGGCATGCTCGCCGACTGGATGATCGGCCCCCACGGCGCCGAGGTCAACCTTGGCGAGGTAGCCCACACCCTCAATCACCACCGTTCCCAGCATGCCGCATTCGCCACCGTCGCCGCCCGCGACAAGACGCAGGCCATCGCGGGACTGCGCGCCCTGGCCCAGGGCCAGATGGCCATCGGGGTAGCCGGTGCAGCGGCTGGCAATCCCAAGCCGGGCATCGTGTTCGTCTACCCAGGCCAGGGTTCGCAGTGGGCCGGGATGGCTCGCCGGCTGCTGACCGACGAGCCGGCGTTCGCCGAGGCGCTGGCTGATATCGAGCCGGTGTTCGTCGAACAGGTCGGCTTCTCGCTGCACGACATCATCGCCAACGGGGAACCGATCAGCGGCGACGCCCAGGTTCAACCGGTGCTGATGGGTTTGCAACTTGCCCTGACCGAGCTGTGGCGCGCCTACGACGTTCACCCCGACGCGGTGATCGGCCACTCGATGGGCGAAGTCACCGCCGCCGTCGTCGCCGGCGCGCTGAGCTTGTCCGACGGCCTGCGCGTCATCGCCCAACGCTCCACCATCATGTCCCGCCTGGCCGGCCAAGGCGCCGTCGCGCTGGCCAACCTCGACCCCGACACCGCGGCATCCCTGATCGCGGGCTACCCAAGCATCGAGATCGCGGGCTACCTGTCGCCGCGTCAGACCGTGCTTGCCGGCCTGCCCGACGAGGTCGACGCCGTCATC
>JBMYXJ010000152.1:0-6326 GCA_049608285.1 Mycobacterium sp.
GGGTCGGATGGACCCCGTCGCTGCGCATCCTGATGCCATCGACCCTGGTCGTGTACGCGCCGTTGGGGTTGAGCTTCCGGTTCAGGTCCAGCACCGAGACGTTGTTCCGCTGGCCGACCACGCTACGCAACATCGAATTCCAGCGATCGACCCGCTTGGGCTGGTCCTCGGGGTACAGGCTGCCGTCGGCCCTCTCCGCGCGCCGGTTGTAGGGCTCGGTCGTCACGACGATCCGCGCGCCCGTCGACCCAAGGATGTCCAGCGCGCGGTTCAGCTCACCGCGCAGATACGCGTCATAGCTGCGCTCCCCGATGTGCGTCCAGCGGCCATCTCGCATCCGGTCGACGACTTCCCAGCGCCCAACTATCAAGAGCACCACATCGGGCCGCTCATGAGCGATCCGCTGCGACCATCGGCTCGGCCAGGCATCGCATTCGGGCTTCTGGTCGAGCTCCCGGCCGACGTATTCGTAGGGTCCTCCGCGGGCGATGCCGCAACCGATCGTGGTGTAGTCGGCGATTTCCAGCGCGGGCGTAGGTGGTAGGTAGCGCATCAGCGTCCACGCAATGGAGTCCCCGAACACCGCCGCCCTGGTCTCCCCGGGAGAACGCTGGCGGGCCGGGGTGGGCACCTCGACCGGAATCTCAGGCCTGATCAGTGCCGCCGTGTCGATCTGCGGCCCCAGCCCAAAGCCGCCAGGTTTAACCCCCACGGGCAGCACGGTCATCGTCACCACTGCAGCTGTAGCCGCGGTAGCGGTAGCCAGCGGCAGCATCGGCACGGTTACCGGCCGCCACCGGAGGACAGGCTGTTCGACGAGCCACCACACGACCGTCGCGACCGCGATGGTCGCCGCGCATCGCAATGCGAAGAGTTCCCAGCCCGTCGTGCCGGTCCGTTCCCCGTTGAGCACCAAGAAGATTGGCCAGTGCCACAGATAGACGCCGTAGGAGATAGCTCCGAGGCCGACCAGCGGCGGCAGCGCGAGCAGGCGCGCCACCGGCCCGTCCTGCTCGAGCGCAACCGATGCGACGACGAGGATCGCTGCACCAGCGACCAGGATCAGCAGTCCGCTACGGAACTCCTGGGCACTACCGGTGGCGATATGGACGGCTGTGCCCAGCACCGCCAACCCGACTACCGGCAGCGCACGAGCGAGCCAACGGGCCCATCGGGACCGCAGGAGCCCGCCCCCAGCGGTCAGTCCACGCCAATCGCGCACCAGCAACGCCGCCGCCGCGGCGCCGACGAGCAGCGCCTGTATGCGGGTATCGGTGCCGAAATAGACCCGGTTCAGCGTCGCTTGAGACGCCCCGGCACTCAACACCATCGCCGCGCCCGCGGATGCGACCACCCCGGCCGCGGCGATGAAGAACACTGCGACGCGTACAACTCGCACCGTCAACGGGACCCCCCGCCGATAGGCCACCGCAGCCAGACCCGCGACGACGGCAGCCAATAGCAGCGGCCACAAAACGTAATACTGCTCCTCGACGCCGAGCGACCACGTGTGCTGCAGTGGCGAAGGCGGGGCCCCCTGCGAGAAGTAGTCACTCTTCTCGGCGACGAACACCCAGTTCGACATCCAGAAGAAGGTCGCGACAGCTTGGTCACGAAGGGTGCGGGTGGATTCGGCGGCGAACAGTTCGCTTGCGGCCACGACGGCCAACACCATAAGGACAAGTGCCGGTAGCAGTCGTCGGGCGCGGCGAATCCAGAAATCCTTCAAGCGGATCCGCCCAGTACGACCGATCTCGTCGATCAACAGCGAGGTGATCAGGAACCCGCTGAGGACAAAAAACACATCGACGCCGAGGAAGCCACCGGACATTCCCGGTATGCCGCCGTGGTCAGCCAGCACGAGCGCCACCGCAACAGCCCTGACGCCGTCGAGGGCCGCGATTCCCCGACCTGGGCTCACATATCCGCGTGGGCCCACACGGATCGGAGCCGCACTCACGGCTGTCACGGTCCAGAGCCCTCCCTTACTGCTACGAGCAAGGAATTTTATGGGCTGCGGGATGCCGGATCGGGAAGGCGCGCTGCCGGATTGCGGACTAGCTGGCCGCCAGCACGCAGTCTGCGCGCTATGGGGTCAGCGCAATGTATTTAGTGTCGAGGTACTCCTCGATGCCCTCGGATCCACCTTCGCGGCCGAGACCCGATTCCTTGACCCCTCCGAAGGGCGCGGCGGGATCGGAGATGACGCCACGGTTGACGCCTACCATGCCCGCCCGAATGCGTTCTGCCGCGCGTAGCGCCCTGTCCAATGACTGGGTGTAGACATATGCCGCCAAACCGTATTCGGTGTCGTTTGCGGCCGCGATGCCCTCCTCCTCGGAGTCGAAACCGATGATGGGAGCAACCGGGCCGAACACCTCTTCCCTGAGAATTCGGGCGTCCCCGGGCACGTCGGTCAACACCGTAGCGGGATAGAAGTTGCCCGGCCCACCGGGAGCGACGCCGCCGACCGCCACGGTCGCGCCGCGCGACACCGCATCCGACACCAGATCCTCGACCGAGGCCACCTGCTTCCCGCTGACCAGCGGGCCCAGCGTGGCCTCCGGATCGAGTCCGTTGCCGAGGACGAACTCGCTCATCCGCTTCACCAGCTTCTCAGTGAACTCCTCGCGGACGGCGTTGGCTACGTGGAATCGATTGGCAGCGGTGCAGGCTTCTCCCCCATTTCGCATCTTGGCAAGGATCGCCCCCTCTACGGCGGCATCGACGTCGGCGTCGTCGAACACCACGAACGGCGCGTTCCCGCCAAGTTCCAGGGACTGGCGCAACAGTGCGTCGGACGCCTGCTTGGCAAGTGCCTTGCCCACCCCGGTTGACCCGGTGAACGTGAGCTTGCGGATCCGGCCGTCGTCGATGAGCGCTGCGGTGACCTCGCGCGGTTTGGTGGTCGGCAGCACCGAGAGCACACCCTTGGGCAGCCCCGCCTCATCGATCAGCTTGGCGAGCAGCAGCATGCTCAGCGGAGTCTCGTGAGCGGGCTTGACGATCATTGTGCAGCCCGCCGCCAACGCAGGCCCGATCTTGCGGGTCCCCATGGCCAGCGGAAAGTTCCAGGGCGTCACCGCATAGCAGGGGCCGACGGGCTCCTTGGTAACCATGATGCGTCCGGTGCCTGCAGGGGCCGACGTGTAGCGGCCACCGATGCGCACAGCCTCTTCGGCGAACCAGCGAAAGAACTCGGATCCGTACTTCACTTCGCCCTTGCTCTCGGCGAGCACCTTGCCCATCTCAAGGGTCATCACCGCAGCGATCTCGTCGGCGCGGCGGGTGAGGGACTCGAACACCGAGCGCAGAATTTCGCCGCGGTCCCGGGGTGGAGTCGCTGCCCAGTCGTCCTGCACCGCACATGCGGCCTCAAGCGCGGCGACGGCGTCTTCGGCGGTGGCGTCGGCGACGCTGGTCAGCACTTCATCGTTGGCTGGATTGAGCACATCGAACCTAGACGAGTTAGAAGACCCGGCGCGTTCCTGACCCCCGATCCACAGTCCAGTGGGTACCGACGCCAAGAACGAAGAAATATCCATACCCCAATCATTTACTCCGTCGGTTGTCGGTCCGCACTAGGGTTCTCCGCATGGCTTCCAAAGAGTCTCCAGCAGTCCCAGATATCACCGCCACACTGCCTTGGCAGGCGCTGTCCCGGCATCATGGCGAGATCGGTGGCGAGAGTCTTCGCGAGTTGTTCGCCCGGGATCCCGCCCGCGGCGCAGAGTTGGTACTCACGGTCGGTGACCTGTACATCGACTACAGCAAGCACCGCGTCACCCGGCAGACTCTGCCGCTGCTGCTTGATCTCGCGCGCGCAGTCGACCTCGCCAAGCATCGCGACGCGATGTTCTCCGGCGTGCACATCAACACCTCGGAAGACCGGGCGGTGCTGCACACCGCGCTACGGCTTCCGCGCGGGTCGGCCTTGACCGTCGACGGCCAGGACGTCGTTGCCGACGTCCACGAAGTTCTCGACCGCATGGGCGACTTCACCGACCGGCTACGCAGCGGCGAGTGGCGCGGCGCGACGGGGGAACGCATCACGACGGTGGTCAACATCGGTATCGGCGGTTCGGATCTGGGACCGGTGATGGTGTACGAGGCGTTGCGTCACTACGCCGACGCCGGTATCTCGGCGCGGTTCGTGTCGAACATCGACCCCGCCGACCTCGTCTCCACGCTCGCAGGACTTCAACCTGCCACAACACTTTTCATCATCGCATCGAAAACGTTCTCCACGCTGGAGACGCTGACCAACGCGACCGCTGCGCGGCGTTGGTTGATTGACGGACTCGGCGGCACTGACGGACCAGACGCTGTAGCTAAACACTTCGTCGCAGTGTCGACGAACAGCGCGCTGGTAGACGATTTCGGCATCAACACCGACAACATGTTCGGCTTCTGGGATTGGGTCGGCGGACGTTACTCGGTGGACTCGGCGATCGGGCTGTCGGTGATGGCGGTGATCGGTCGAGAGCGGTTCGCCGAGTTCCTAGCGGGGTTCCACCTCATCGACGAGCACTTCCGTTCCGCGCCCCTGGAGGCCAATGCGCCGGTGCTGCTCGGCTTGATCGGGTTCTGGTACAACAATTTCTTCGATGCAGAAACACGAGCAGTGTTGCCGTATTCGAATGACCTGTCCCGGTTCGCGGCCTACCTCCAACAGCTAACGATGGAATCCAACGGCAAGTCGGTACGTGCCGACGGCAGACCCGTTACCTCCAACACCGGTGAGATCTTCTGGGGAGAGCCTGGCACCAATGGCCAACATGCCTTTTACCAGCTGCTGCACCAGGGCACCCGGCTGGTTCCGGCAGACTTCATCGGGTTCAGTGAACCCACCGATGACCTGCCCACCGCCGACGGCACCGGCAGCATGCACGACCTACTCATGAGCAACTTCTTCGCGCAGACCCAGGTGCTCGCCTTCGGCAAGACTGCCCAGGAGATATCGAAGGAAGGCACCGCAGCTGAGGTTGTTCCGCACAAAGTGATGCCCGGCAACCGGCCGAGCACATCAATCCTGGCGACCCAGCTGACACCGTCGGTAGTTGGTCAATTGATCGCGCTCTACGAACATCAGGTGTTCGTAGAGGGCGTCATCTGGGGCATCGACTCGTTCGATCAGTGGGGCGTCGAGCTGGGGAAAACGCAGGCCAAGGCCTTGTTGCCGGTGATCACCGCCGCAGCCTCTCCCGCCGAGCAGTCGGACTCTTCTACCGACACACTCATACGTCACTACCGCACGGAACGCGGTCGAACCTCATAACTTCACTTCAGACGCGCAACGTCGGATCAGGCCAAACCCTTCGTGAGCCGCGGGGGCAGCAGCTTCATCACCTCGACGATCGGCCACCACGGCCAACCCGGGACAACGGAACGGCCTTTTTCCTTCTCGATCGCCTCGACCATGGCCCCCACGCCGGTGTCGTTGTCCACCATCAACATGGTCTTGCCCGCCTTGGCGGTCATCTCGGACTCGATGTAGCCAGGTTCAAGCACGGTGACCCTTATCGGGCCTGACGGGTATTCGGCGCGCAACGATTCGCCCAACGAAGTAACGCCTGCCTTGCTCGCGGAGTAGGCGGCTTTGTGTCCGGGCACACCGACATTGGCGAGCACCGACGAGACCAGGACCAGGTGTCCGGTGCCCGCCGACTTGAACATCTCCATCGCCGTCTCGATCTGAACGAGTGCGGCAACGAGATTGGTCTCGATGGTGGCTTTGTTGGCCCAGAGCTTGCCGGCGCCGAGAGGGTAACCCTTGCCGATCCCCGCGTTGACGATGATGCGGTCGATGCCGCCAAGCTCGGCACTGAGTTCGGCGAAGACCTTGGGTACTTGCTCGTGATCGTTGACGTCCAGTGGCGCCACCGCCACGCTGATGCCTGGGTTGCCTTCGAGCAACTCGGCCTTCAGGTCATCGAGCCGGTCGACTCGGCGCGCACACAGTGCCAGGTCACGTCCCATGCGGGCGAACGCGCGCGCCATCCCCTCACCCAGGCCTGAGCTTGCCCCGGTGATCAAGATCTTCTGTCGAGTCATGCGGGCACGATAACCGAGTCAGACAGGTCCGATCTACTTGTTGCGCCGCTCAGGCCGCGCTGCCGGGATCATTTCAATAGTCGCGACATCCGTCGGTCCGCGAGCACCTTTCCCCCCGTCTGACAACTTGGGCAGTACTGGAAGGACTTGTCGGCATAGGACACCTCGCGCACGGTGTCACCGCAGGAAGGGCATGGCAGTCCGGTGCGGGCGTGCACACGCAGCCCGGAGCGTTTTTCCCCTTTCAACGTTGCCGCCTGCTGGCCAACGGA
>JBMYXJ010000153.1:0-6289 GCA_049608285.1 Mycobacterium sp.
TGGTCTTCGATGAGCCGTGAACCGCAAGGTAATCGGCGTTGGCCGCAGAGGATCGACGGTGTCTTTGCTCAGACGCGGCCACCTCATCCAACGGCACGGATGACCTGACGGGCGACATCGCGGATCTGCCGAGTCAACTCGAGTGAGACGGGCAGGTCCTTGGGTTGGGGCACGTCGATTTTTGTGATGACCACTCCGAGGTCGTCACGGTGCCAGGTCGCACCGAAATGATCGAGTATCGCGCGCATGGCCTGGTTGTCGCTGAGAACTCGGGCGGTGAAACGCTGAACGCCGTCATACCCTGCGGCCACCGAGATGGCGCCCATCAGGAAGGTTCCGATGCCTCGCCCCTGGTATGCGTCGCCCACGATGAACGCGATCTCGGCCTCAGCCGGGTTGGTTTCGTCGCGGACGAACCGTCCGTCGGCCACCACCGGACCATCGGGGCCGTCGGTCAGGACGAACACGAAGTGTTCCAGATAGTCAACTTCGAACAGGTAGCCCATCAGTGCCTTCGACGGGCTCCTGACCGACTGGAACCTCCGGTAGAGCGTCTCGCTGGAGAACTCGACCGCGCCGTTCGCGGTGCGTTCGCTGTCGCCGGGCAACACCGGGCGCAGGTAGAGAACGGTGCCGTCAGGCATTGTTACCGGGATCGGCGCAACGAAGGCGGCAAGGCGCTGGCGGGCCGTGCGTACCAGTTTGTCGATCACTCCGGGCACTTCGAGCATGGTGGCGAACGCCTCGCGACCGCCGACCCACCCCGTCAGCGCTTGGGTGGCCATTACCGTAGCGGTGCGCGGAGCATCGCGCAGCAGTGCGATCTCGCCGATGATGAATCCCGATGCCACCTCGATGACGGTGTCGTGACCATCGGAACCCGTGTGGATGACTTCCGCACGGCCGGATCCGATCAATAGAAATGACACCGCAAGTTCACCCTGCTGCATCAGCACCTGACCCGCGGCGGCCGTCAACGGTCGTAGCTGCGCAGCCAGCGGAACCAAATCCTCAGTCGAGGTTCCCGAGAAAACATCCAGGACAGCGAGATCATCGGCTCGTACAACGGTCTGGCCAGACACGCCATGAGGCTACGGCCGGGCGGGATGGCGGGCAAGGAAACGTTAGGACGGTGGCCCTATGGACGCTGTTGCGGCTTCAATGAGGCCCCTTCTTGAGCCACATTCGTTTGAAGAATGGCATCGTCAGAGTAGATAACGTAAAGCCAACCGTGGGCACGATCGCATTTAACCACGCGTGGTTGATATCTATCGCTGCAAGATAAAGAGCGACAGAAAAATAGGTAAACAGGGCGATAAGCGCCCTGCGCGGCCAGCTAGTTTCCCATGCCTTGTCTTTTTCTACCCTTTCATTCCGGTGCTCAATGGCGCTTATTCGTTGTTCGAGATTCAATTCATTGGCGGTCCGTTGTGCATGTGGACCTACGGCGGGGTCGGTCATCCTGGCCTCTCAGCGGGTGAACTGATCGTAGCCTCAATTTCCAAGACGGCGATGTCACGCACTGCACGCTGAACCGGCCCGATCAAATCGCCGCCGGACAAGTTTGCTGCCGCGATGACAGATTGCAGTGACTGCCAGCGACCCGAACCGGTGAGCCGCTGCCCTGCAGACTGGACCGGTACACCGGGCCCAATCGCACGGGACCACATCCGCATGAGGACGCTCGCTATAGTTAGGGGCTTATCCGTGGTGTGAGCACTCAGTCAAGCTCATTGAGTTACCAAAAGTGTTAGGACGCCCGTGGAGTCGTCGTTGCCGGCATCACGGCGTCCGTCTCAACGTTCGCTTCGTGGACTGGATGCGCTGAATTTCTTCTTGGCCGACGTCCGCGACGGGCTCGGCCCCTACTTGGCAATTTATCTGCTTGCGGTGCGCGGTCCGGACCACGGCTGGAACGAAGCGACGGTCGGGGCGGTGATGACAACCGCCGGAATCGTGGGGCTAGTCGCCTACACCCCAGCGGGAGCCCTGATCGACCGTTCCCGTAACAGGCGGCTGGTGGTCATCGTCGCGGCCGCGGCGGTCACGCTCAGCTGCGTTTCGCTGCCCTTCGTCCACAGTTTCGTGCTGGTGGTCTTGACACAGTCCATAGCCTCTCTGGCGGCTGCTGTGTTTGCGCCGGCCATCGCCGCGATCACGTTGGGCCTCGTCGGACCAAAGATGTTCGCGCCGCGCATTGGCCGCAACGAAGCCTTCAACCATGCGGGTAACGCGGCCTCGGCGGGGCTGACGGTTCTGCTGGCATGGCAACTTGGGCCGGTCGTGGTGTTCTGGTTGATGGGAGTTCTTGCGGCACTGAGCATTGTGGCGACGTTAAGGGTTCGCAGGAGCGAGATCGACAGCGACCTAGCCCGCGGCCTGGAACAGTCGCCAGGCGAGCACGAGAAGGCCACGGCGTGGCAAGCCCTGCTGACAAACCGACCCCTTCTCGTATTTGCGATCATTGCGTTCACGTTCCATCTGGCCAACGCGGCAATGTTGACCTCGGTCAGCCAGCTGTTGACGCACGTTGTGGGCGTCGCCCACGCCACTTCACTTGTTGGGGTGTGCATCGTGGCTGCACAGGTTGTCATGATTCCGGTAGCCGTCGTTGTCGGCCGCAAAGCCGACAGCTGGGGACGAAAGCCGATCTTCCTCGCTGCCTTCGCGGTGCTCGCAATTCGGGGCGTGCTGTACACATTGTCCGACGAGGCCAACTGGCTCGTGGCGGTGCAGTTGCTCGATGGAATCGGTGCAGGAATTTACGGCGCGCTGTTTCCGATCGTGATTGCCGATCTCACTCGCGGCACCGGCCGATTCAATGTGTCGCAAGGGGCAATCGCCACCGCACAGGGGCTGGGAGCAGCGCTGAGCGCCATTCTCGCCGGCACAATTATCGTGGGTGCCGGGTACACGCCGGCGTTCCTGACGCTGGCCCTGATCGCCGGAATCGGCTTCGTCGTTTATCTGCTATTCATGCCCGAAACAAGACAATTCGCGCCGGACATCGCACACCAACCCGCCCCAGATCCATCGGCTTGAGGGGCATCGAAGCCCCGCCATCGCTAGGAGTTTGGAGGATCAACCGATCTGGGTCAGAGCAATGGCTCAGGCACTGCGGGGTCCAACGCATGAGGTTCGCCGGGTGCTAAACGTGGTACTTCCTCCAATTCGGCTGGTCCCGGCAATTCCAATTCAGCTTGTCCGTGCGGCTCCACCTCGACTCGTTCCGGGACTGGAAAACCACCCTCGGGGGGGATCCCCTCGTCGAGGCGTACCGGCTCAGACAAAGGCCCTGCCGGTTCCATATGGTCAGCGCACGCATTCGGCTGAGGAACAATATATGATTCCCACGCGCCCGGAGGATTGGGTGCCGGTGCCAGGGTGTTGTCCGGGCACCGCCAGGTGCAACTTGCCCCGCCAATGCCTATGCCGTCGATGCTTAAACCTCCGCCGCGTCCGCCGCCGAAACCAAAACTGCCGCTCTCGCAGTGCAAGTGGCTCCCATTGATTTCAGTGGGATAGTTGCAATAGGCACCCCTCCCGGCGACCACGTTCGCGGAAACGCCTACAGCGGGATAATCACAGAATTCGGCGTTCGCGATTGGCATTGGAAGCGTTATCGCCGGAAAAGCAGCGGTCATCGAAAGTAAACTAATTGATGCCGCTAGCCTTTGCGTCACCACTAGAACCTTCCTTTTAACTCAGAGTCGATTTCTCCGCCCAAATTTATTCGGCTCCAAGTAGAACCGAAATTTCCCTTCCGGAGTCCCCTCAACTGAACCAGTAATACCAGATACACCTCCACAGCCACTCAACGGGTCGCTCGCGATCCCTTGCCGGTGAGCAACCCCACTGTCTGCTGGGCCGGTGAGTGCGCCGTGTGCGGGTCTTGCGACCCGCAGTTCCCCTGAAGTCCATCCAGCAGATGCGTGGTCACGCTCGGACGTCGATGACTCTGGACACCTGCGCTACATCTTCGACGAGGATCTGGAAGGGGTGGCAGATTGGTTGGACGCAGCGATTGTGGCAACTGTGGACCAGCGCGGACCGCAACACGACAAGGTCCCAAAAAACAGCTGTGAACTGCACGAACTCTGTGGAGCTAAGGGGAATCGAACCCCTGAATGAACCTGGGAAAACACCCTCTGAAAAGGGGTTTCTATTCCCTTGCGCTGTTGCGCCGACGCTCCGCGTCCTGCGGATATGCCGCAACGTGTTACGCGACGTAACGCAACGGTGCCGACGGAAAACTGACGAAACTGCACGATCTACATCCGCAGCGCGAAGAAGGATCGAGCACTTC
The DNA here is from genome assembly GCA_049608285.1 of Mycobacterium sp. Classification (GTDB taxonomy): domain Bacteria; phylum Actinomycetota; class Actinomycetes; order Mycobacteriales; family Mycobacteriaceae; genus Mycobacterium. The sequence goes on from JBMYXJ010000153.1 coordinate 4,307, forward strand.
GCGTATTTCTCCACGACAAAGTCATCCTTGGAGTGACGTGCGCCGGCGCGGCTGTTGTGGCGACGGCTTACCGCTACTTGGCGGCAGCTGCTACCACCTAGCATCCGTTCTCGACCGGAACCGTATCCGTGCCGGATTCAAGCAGGCAGGCGTCGATCTGCCCAACAGCCGCCCAGTGCAAGGCCACACTCGGCCACCCATTCCACTACTATATACGTATGAATGCAGATAGCGGTGTATGTCGCCGAGAGCTGCCGCCGGATCAGGTGTGCTTGGTCGTCGAGGTGTTCCGGATGCTGGCCGACGGCACCCGGGTGCAGCTGTTGTGGGCGTTGGTCGACCGGGAGATGTCGGTCAACGATCTCGCGACCCACATCGGTAAACCGGCGCCATCGGTGTCGCAGCATCTTGCCAAACTGCGGATGGCGCGACTGGTCCGCACCCGTCGTGAGGCTACGACGATCTTCTACAGCCTGGACAACGATCACGTCGGACAACTGGTCACCGACGCAGTCTTCAACGCCGAACACGCCGGACCCGGTGTGCCCGGCCATCATCGCAGCAATGACGACCTTCAACTCCTGCACTCCACCAAACCTTCCGACTCGCCGGTACTTTCCGAAACGACCTCGAAGCGACCGGAGAAACGCCGCGCATGACCCACGACGTCACGCCGGGGGCCACCGGCCAGGGCCACCATTCAGGACACGACGATGGTGGCGAAGACGGACACAGCCACAGCCATCAGGGTTGCGGCGGCTGGCTCGGCGCTGCGATCCGCGAGGTCTTCGCCCCGCACAGCCACGATGCTTCGGACAGTATCGACGGGGCACTGGAATCGGGAGACGCCGGCATCCGGGCGGTGAAGATCAGCCTTCTAGCTCTCAGTGCCACGGCGGGCGCGCAATTGGTCATCGTGCTGATCTCGGGGTCGGTTGCGCTCTTGGCCGACACCATCCACAATTTCTCCGACGCCCTCACGGCGATCCCGCTGTGGATCGCCTTCGCACTGGGCACCAAAGCTGCCACGCGACGCTACACCTACGGGTTCGGCCGCGCCGAAGACCTCGCCGGTCTGTTCGTGATCGCGATGATCACCCTGTCGGCCATCATCGCCGGGGTCGAATCCGTAACCCGCCTGATCAACCCGGTCCCGATCCAACACGTCGGGTGGGTCGCCGTCGCAGGACTGGTGGGCTTCATCGGCAACGAACTCGTCGCGATCTATCGCATCCGGGTCGGGCGCCGGATCGGTTCGGTCGCTCTCGTCGCCGACGGGCTGCACGCCCGCACCGACGGGTTCACCTCGCTGGCCGTGCTTTTCGGTGCCGGGGGTGTCGCGTTGGGCTTTCCGCTCGCCGACCCGATCATCGGGCTGCTCATCACCGTCGCCATCTTGGCGGTTCTGCGCACCGCGGTCAGAGACGTGTTCCGCCGCCTCATGGACGGCGTTGATCCCAACCTCGTCGACACCGCCGAAGCCGCTTTAGCGGCCGAACCTGGTGTGACCGCAGTCCGCAGCGTCAAGATGCGCTGGCTCGGACACCGCCTGCACGCCGACGCCGAACTCGACATCGACCCGGCCACCAGCCTCTCCGATGCCCATCGGATCGCGCACGAGGCAGAACACACACTGATCCACGCAGTCCCGAAATTGTCCAGCGCTTTGGTACACGCCTATCCCATCCCTCAAACAACGGCGGCGCTGAGCCATAAGACGTTGACTGACGACGAAGTCGACTTCAAGTAGATCGCGAGCAGGCTGCCCCCATCTTCTGGGGTTAACGACCGGTTACTCTCACCCAAGTGATGCGCTACACCGGTTGAACACAAGAAGGTTCTTTGGACGGAATCACCTCTCGCATGCCAAGTGGGCCACTGCGGATGACGGCGGCAAACCGATCGGCCGGCGGCTATCTACCTATCCCCTACCTATGCATCCCACGCTATCGGGCTGATGTCGTACTCGCGGTTGGCGTTGTT
>JBMYXJ010000154.1:0-6265 GCA_049608285.1 Mycobacterium sp.
CGGACGTGCGCGATCTCGTTCTGGCCCCGTTCCGGCCTCGCACCTCCCCTCCCAGTACCGCATCCGTGCTGCGATCGGTCTTATGGCCGCTGGCGATCCTGTCGGTCATCCACCGCAGCTACGTGCTCGCCACGAACGGCTTCATCACCGATGATTTCGCCCCCGTCTATCGCGCGGTCGTGAATTTCAAGCTCGGCTTACCGATCTACGACGAGCACTTCGGCTATGTCGACCCGCACTACCTTTACCCTCCGGGCGGCACGCTGATCATGGCGCCCTTCGGCTACCTGCCTGTGGAGGCGTCGCGGTATTGGTTCATCTTCTTCAACACACTTGCCATCGTGCTGGCGGCCTACTTCTTGCTGCGGCTGTTCAAGTTCACCCTGGCCTCGGTGGCCGCCCCCGCGCTGCTGCTGGCCATGTTCAGTACCGAAAACGTCACCAACACCTTAGTTTTCGGCAACATCAATGGACCTATCCTGCTGCTGGAGGTGCTTTTCTTCCGGTGGCTGCTGGACGGCAACAAGAACCACCAGTGGTGGGCAGGCGTGGCTATCGGGCTGACATTGGTGGTCAAACCGCTGCTCGCGCCACTGTTGCTGCTGCCGCTGATCAATCGGCAGTGGCGAGCACTAGTGACGGCGTTCGCCATCCCGATGGTGTTCAATCTGGCCGCATGGCCGCTCATCAACGACCCGATGAACTTCGTGACCCGCACGTTGCCCTACATATTCTCGACCCGCGATTACTTCAACAGCTCGATCCTGGGCAACGGCGTCTACTACGGACTTCCGATGTGGCTGATCATGCTGCTGCGTGTGATGTTCGCCGTGATCGGCGCGGCCTCGCTGTGGCTGCTCTACCGGTACTACCGCACCCGCGACCCACTGTTTTGGATGCTGACCTCCTCGGGGGTACTGCTGCTGACGTCGTGGCTGGTGCTCACCCTGGGCCAGGGCTACTACTCGATGATGCTGTTCCCGTTCCTGATGACCGTGGTGCTGCCGAACTCAGCGATTCGCAGCTGGGTCGCCTGGCTTGCGATCTATGGGTTCACGACGATGGACCGCTGGCTGCTCGGGCACTGGCCGACCACCGGACGCGCACTGGAGTATCTGAAGATCACCTACGGCTGGTCGCTGCTCTCGATCGTGGTGTTCGCGGTGCTGTTGTTCCGATATCTCGACGCCAGGGACGACGGCCGCCTCCACGACGGCATCGACCCAGCATGGGTCAAGCAGCCGGCCGGCCCGGGCGGGTAGCCTGAATCCATGACCGCTGCGGGTTCTGGATCGGGCGAAGAGCCAAGTCCTGCGCCGAGTCCTGCATTGGCGCTGACCGAGGACCAGTGGCGCGCACGACTCACTCAGCAGGAGTTCGCCGTGCTGCGGCAGGCTGGCACCGAGAGGCCGTTCACCGGCGAGTACACCGACTCCAAGACCGAGGGCGTCTACCAATGCCGCGCGTGTGACGCAGAGTTGTTCCGCAGCAGCGAGAAGTTCGAATCCCATTGCGGCTGGCCGTCTTTCTTCGACCCGGCCGACGCTGACTCGGTGTTGCTACGCTCCGATGACACGTTGGGAATGCACCGTGTAGAGGTGCTGTGCGCCACCTGCCACAGCCACCTCGGGCACGTCTTCGATGGTGAGGGCTACCCGACTCCGACCGACAAGCGCTACTGCATCAACTCGATCTCGCTCCGCCTCGTCCCGTCTGACGAATAGCCGGTCAATCCACTTTGCTCGTCGGCGCCGCTGCCGTCGACTCGTGCCTGCGATTCGATGAGGCCCAGGATGGCGGACGCGCTGGCCGGACCGAGATCGCTTCGCCGCGTGCATCGCTACACCTGCCTGCCTGAATAACTCGTCGGCCGCTCAGCCCGTCGGTGAACAGGGCCCGGTTCGACAGACCGTCAGCGGGTCGCGCAACGCCTGATCGGAAACCTCGGTGAGCAGGCGACGGTTCTCGCCAAACATCAGCAACAACCTGGCCATTACCGCCAATACTGTTGCAATGCCCATAGTACTGACCTTGGGGTTGCCCCGAACAGAGCACCGGCCGCGATCATGCCGTCGAGCGCAACCCGCAGTCTCGTGGAACGAGGATCAGCGCACCACAGGAATAGCAGGGCAAGCCCGGCTCCCAACGGCATTGCGGCATAGCCGAAACCGCAACGCCGAGCGCAGCCCCTCTCAGCTAATCGTCATGGCAGCTTTGTGACGAGTTTTTCGACCGATACCCGCGGTCCGGTGAAGAACGGCGTCTCCTCCCGGACGTGGCGGCGAGCATCGGTGGCGCGCAGATCACGCATCAAGTCGACGATGCGATGCAGCTCGGGCGCCTCGAACGCCAACAGCCATTCATAGTCGCCCAGTGCGAACGCAGGCACTGTATTGGCCCGCACATCCTTGTAGCCGCGCGCCGCCATCCCGTGTTCGGAAAGCATGCGCCGACGTTCGTCGTCGGGAAGCAGGTACCAGTCCAGCGACCGGACGAACGGATACACGCAGATGTAGGCCCCAGGGTCCTCACCGGCTAGAAACGCCGGGATGTGGCTCTTGTTGAACTCGGCGGGCCGGTGTAGCCCCACGTTGCTCCACACCGGCGTGCACGCACGGCCCAGTGTGGTGGTGCGCCGGAATTCAGCGTACGTGGCCTGCAACACCTCGACGGACTCCGCATGGGTCCACATCATGAAATCGGCGTCGGCGCGCATTCCGGCGATGTCGTACAGGCCGCGCACGACGACCCCGTTGTCCTCCTGGGCCTTCAGGAACGTCACGGTCTCGTCGACTACGCGTGCGCGCGCGTCGTCCTCGGAAGGCAGAACGCCCGGCCGCACAGCGAACACTGAGAACATCAGGTAGCGGATGGTTGAGTTGAGGGTGTCGTAGTCGAGCTTGGCCATGGCCCTATCGTGCCACGCTCGCCGTTGCCATCCGTTCGCCTGCTCGGGTGGCCCTGCCCTCACTGCCCATCGGGTCCAGCCAGTGCTGCCACCGCCCGCGTCGCGGCGGCCACACACGCGGGCACCCCTATCCCATCCAGATAGGAACCGGCCACCGCCAACGTCGGCGGCAGCCCAGCCCGTATCTCGGCGACCAGATCCGCATGTCCGGGCCCGTACTGCGGCATCGCGTCGATCCAGCGCGCGACCCGGTGATCCACCGGCTGCGCCGAGATCCCGAACAGCGTTGCGAGGTCCTCGGATGACCAGCTCAGCAGTTCCTCATCGCCGATGCTGTGGGCGATGCTCGCTTCAGCGGAATCACCGAACCGCCCGAACGACAACCGCACCATCTCGACGCTGTCTCGCCGTCCCCACTTGCGCGACGACAGCGTTACCGCCTTGGTGCGCAACCGTCCCCGGCCGGCTATCAGCACTCCGGACTGCTCCGGTAGCGGTGTCCCGCCCGGCAACGCGAGCGCGACCACCGCCGCAGAAGCCACCGGTATCTTGCGGGCCGCCGCCGCACTGCGCGGGGCGATGTCAGCGATGAGCGCCGGCAGCCGCGGCGCAGGCACCGCAAGTACCACCGCATCGGCTGGCCAGCGGCCATCTTGATCGTCGACGACCTCCCATCCCCGGGGCACACGATGGATACCGCAAGCAGCCACCCGCGCCCTGCGCAGGCCTGATTGGCGCACCAATTCCTCGACCATCACCGTGTAGCCGCCTTGCACGGCGCCGAACACCGACCCGGTCAACGGCGACGGCAAGGCCGTGCGTACCGCTTCGGTCAGGCTGTCGGCCCCCCGATCCAGTGCCACCGCGACCGTCGGTGCCGCCGCGCGGAGCCCGATAGTCGCCGCCGAACCGGAGTAAACGCCGGACAGCAGGGGGTCTATCGACCTGGTCACAACCTGCTCCCCGAAGCGTTCGCCGACGAAATCGGCGACGGCCGGGTCGCCACCGGGCCGCCAGCGCAGAGGCCGAGTTGGTTCGTCGAGCATCCATCGGATCGTCGCCTCATCCACCAGGCCGGAAAGAGCGGCGGGCCGTGACGGAATTCCGTTGACCGTCTCGGTGGGTAATGCGTGCAGTGTGCCTTCGCTGTAGATCAAGGGCCGCGCCCCACTGGTCCCGATCTGCTTATCCGACAACCCCAGTTCGGCGAGCAGCGCGGGCACCTCTGGCCTGCGCGCCACGAATGCTTCCGCGCCCACGTCCAGCGGATACCCGCTGATCTGCTCGGTGCGCAGCGCTCCGCCGAGCCGCTCAGCCGGATCCAGCACGGTGATCGATGCGTCCGGACCGGCGGCCACCCGTAGCCGGTAGGCCGCGACGAGGCCAGAAATACCGCCCCCGACAATGCAATACCGGGCGGGGCTGAGGCCAGTCATAGCTCGTGCACCAATGCCACCGCATCGGTGATCACCTCGGGATCGGTACCGGGCAGCACGCCATGACCGAGGTTGAACACGTGCCCGGCCGTGCCGGCGTCGACAGCGCGCTTTCCGTCCTCCACCACCGAGTGCACGGCACGCTGCACGGCCGGCCAGCCGGCCAGAAGCACCACCGGGTCCAGGTTTCCCTGGAGCGCACAACCTCGCCCCACCCGCGCTGCGGCATCGGCCAGCGAGGTACGCCAATCCACGCCGACGACCGCTGGCACGCCATGCCCTGCGACGGCCTCCGCCATGGCGCCGAGTAGCTCGGCGGTGCCCACCCCGAAGTGCGTCATCGGCACCCCGTAGTCAGCCAGCGATGCGAATACCCGCACGCTGTGCGGCAACACATAGGTGCGGTAGTCGGCGAGCGAGAGCGTCCCGGCCCAGGAGTCGAACACCTGGATGGCGTCCACGCCGGCGTCGAGTTGGATCTGCAGGAACGCAATGGTCACATCCGTCAGCGCCGTCATGAGCGCTTGCCAGGTGGCTGGCTCACTGAGCATCATCGACTTGGTTCGCTCGTGATTGCGGCTGGGCCCTCCCTCGACGAGGTAGGAGGCCAGCGTGAAGGGGGCACCGGCAAAACCGATCAGCGGAACCTCACCCAGCGCGGAGGTCAGTTGGGTGATCGCGGTCGCGACCGGAAGTACCTGCGGGGGCTGCAGAGGTGCGATCGCTCGGACATCACCGAGGGTGCGGATGGGGCTGTCGATGACCGGGCCGACGTCGGGAACAATGTCCAATGCGATCCCTGCGGCTCGCAACGGCACCACAATGTCAGAGAACAGGATTGCGGCGTCGACGCCGTGCCTGCGCACCGGCTGGAGCGTGATCTCGGTGATCAGATCCGCGTCGAAACACGCCTGCATCATCGTGTTCTTGGCGCGAAGCGCCCGGTACTCGGGCAGTGACCGCCCGGCCTGCCGCATCATCCACACCGGCCGTCGACGGGGTTCGCGACCGGCGACAGCGGCCAAGTACGGCGATTCGGGCAGCTCGCGGCGCGTATTCATTGCGCCCCATGCTGCCATGCCCGATCAGGGCGTCGACTACGGCAACAACCCTGGCAACGTGGATTCAGAATCGGCGCGCCTGCGCGCAGACCTGCCCAGATGGACTAGCGTCAAACGTCGTGACCACCGCCGAGCCGGCTGAATTCCGTGAAGCGGTGGCGGCCATGAATGCCACCACCGTGCGACCCGAGATCGAGCTGGGCCCGATTCGGCCGCCACAACGCCTGGCTCCGTTCAGCTACGCCTTAGGCGCCGAGGTAAAGCACCCCGAGACGCCGATCATCCCGGAGCGTTCCGAAGGTGATGCGTTCGGCCGGCTGATCCTGTTACACGACCCCGAGGGCGCGGACGCCTGGGACGGCACGATGCGCCTGGTCGCCTACATCCAGGCCGACCTGGATTCCAGCGAGGCCGTCGATCCGCTGCTGCCCGAGGTCGCCTGGAGTTGGCTGGTCGATGCACTCCAGGAACGCGCCAACCACGTCACAGCACTCGGCGGAACGGTCACTGCCACCACATCGGTGCGCTACGGAGATATCTCCGGGCCCCCGCGGGCCCACCAGCTTGAGCTACGTGCCTCCTGGACGGCGACGACACTGGAGCTCGGACCGCACGTCGAGGCCTTCTGTGAGGTTCTCGAGCACGCTGCCGGTCTGCCGCCGGACGGCGTGACCGATCTGAGTTCCCGCACCCGCGCCTAACCACATGTCCGAACGCGAGGCGGTCGCTTCCGCAATAGAGCCTGAAGTTGACGCGTCCGGCGATGGCGAGCCTGAGGCTCCAGCGCCCGAGCCCCTGTTGGCACCGCGGGACGGAGTGCCCGAGGTGTCGGCTAGCCGCAGCGAAATTGCCAGGGCTGC
>JBMYXJ010000155.1:0-6258 GCA_049608285.1 Mycobacterium sp.
ACCGAGCACCTCAAGACCCAGTGGGCCCAGGCAGCCGCGGGGTTCAGCATCGCCTTGGACCCCAAGTTCTCCAATTCCAACTCACATACATCGTCGGAGTACCACGGCGTCGTCGTCACCTACGCCCAGGTCGCCAGCCATCCCACCCGACACCGGGTGCGTACCGAGAACCGCAAGACGTTGGTCGTTTTCGACGAGATTCATCATGGCGGCGACGCCAAGAGCTGGGGGGAGGCCATCCGTGAGGCGTTTGGGGAGGCCACCCGGCGGCTGGCGCTCACCGGCACCCCGTTTCGCAGCGACGACTGCGCTATTCCATTCGTCACTTATGAACCCGACGGCGCGGGCCTCAACCATTCGATGCATTCCAAGGCCGACTACACCTACGGCTACTCTGACGCGCTTGCCGACGGCGTCGTGCGACCGGTGATATTCCTGGCCTATTCGGGCGAGGCGCACTGGCGCGACAGTGCCGGCGAAGAACACGCCGCCCGTCTGGGCGAGCCGCTGACCGCCGAGCAGACCGCTAGAGCGTGGAGGACCGCGCTCAACCCGGCCGGCCAGTGGATGCCCGCCGTGATCGCCGCGGCAGACACCCGGCTACGGGGCCTGCGCGAACACATCTCTGATGCCGGCGGCATGATCATCGCTTCCGACCAGGCGGCGGCCCGCGCCTACGCAGAGTTGCTGCACACGATTACCGGTGAACGACCCGCCGTTGTGCTCTCCGACGACAAAGGCTCGTCGGAGCGAATCTCAGAGTTCGCGGCGGGTACCTCACGCTGGCTGGTGGCTGTCCGCATGGTCTCCGAGGGTGTCGATGTACCTCGGCTGGCCGTCGGCGTTTATGCCACCAGCGCATCGACCCCACTGTTTTTTGCACAGGCGATCGGCCGGTTCGTCCGGTCCCGCCGGGCCGGTGAGACCGCAAGCATCTTTCTGCCCTCGGTTCCCAACCTGCTGCTGCTGGCCAGCGAGATGGAAACCCAGCGAAACCACATCCTCGGCGAACCGCACCGCGAGTCGCTGGACGACCCTCTCGACGCCGAACTGGCCGAGCAGCGCCGCGATGAGCCCGACGACCAAGAAAACGGGGTCGAGTACTTGGGTGCCGACGCTGAACTCGATCAGGTCATCTTCGACGGTTCGTCCTTCGGCACCGCCACCCCTGCGGGCAGCGAGGAGGAGGCTGACTATCTCGGTATCCCGGGCCTGCTGGACACCGATCAGATGCGGGCGCTGTTGCGGCGCAGGCAGGCTGAACAACTCACCAAGCGCACCACCGACTCCGCGGTCCCGCGGCCCTCGACACACGGCCAGCTGCGCGAGCTGCGCCGCGAGCTCAACACCTTGGTGTCATTGACCCATCATCGGACCAGGAAAACGCACGGCTGGATTCACAACGAGCTGCGCCGACGGTGCGGCGGCCCGCCGCTGGCGGCCGCGACGACCGATCAGCTCAAGGCCCGCATCGAAGCCGTCCGAGTCCTGCACCGGGAGCTCACTGCCCGCGCTCCGTGAGTTCGGCGTGCATGCCTTCGCTCAGCGCAGACAAACACGCCGAAATCGCTAGAGGCCGAGCAGCTCCGGCAAGTCACGTACCGAATCGATGATGTAGTTGGGTTGCATGGCGAATTCGTCTGCGGCCCAGCGGTCCAAGGTGTCCTGACGGAACTTGCCCGTGCGCACGAGCACCCCAGTCATCCCGACCACCTGGGCGGCAAGCACGTCGTTGTTGAGGTCGTCGCCAACCATGTACATCTCATCGGGGTCCACCCCGAGCCGACCCGCTGCCGACAGAAAGCCCTCGGGCGCCGGCTTGCCGACTGCGGTGGCCTTGCGCCCGGAGGCCTGCTCCATACCGATCAGGTACATGCCGGCGTCGATGCGCAAGCCGTCGGCGGTGGTCCACACTGTGCTGCGGTGCATCGCGACCACCGGAACCCCTTGCACCATCCAGTCGTAGACCCAGGACAACGTCAGATGGCTGTACTCGGGTCCGGCCCCCCCGAGCAGAACGACGTCGGGGGTGTCCGGCGCCCGCCGGCCAGTGAAGTCGCTGGAGTACTCGATGTCGATGCCGGGCATGTCTTCAGCGATCTGTCCGCTGTTGACCAGGAAGCACCGGGCATGCGGGTAGTGACTGCGGACGTAGTCCGCGGTCAGGGCGGCGGCCGTGACCACCTCATCGGCGCTGACGTCCATACCTGAATTAGTCAGCAGCTCGGCGATCTGAGCGCGTGTCCGGGTGGTCGTGTTGGTCAGGTACGCGCAGGCCACCTGTTTGTCGGCCAATATGCGCAGCGTCTCGGCCGCACCGGCGATCGGCTCCCAGGAGGTAACTAGCACACCATCGATGTCGAAAAGCACTCCACCGATTGCCATGATGCGACACTAAACCGACTTGGGGCCAGCGCAAACCAAGCCCGGCTAGCCGCGGGCCCAGCGGGTCGCCCCCACCCAGGGAGAGGTCGCCGCCGCTATCGACCAGGCGAGGTCGGCGGGCACATCGACGACCTCGTAGTACTTCACCCCAGCCGCTGTCGCAGCGATCAACGTCGCTACCCCAGATCTGCGCTGAAGCAGCGTCTGGCGCACGGTCCACCCGACGATCCCCTCAGCGGATACGCAGTCACGCCGCCGTTGCAGGCTTCCCGCCTGGGTCACCAGCCAGCCGCCGCCCACCCGATGTCCGAGAGACCGGGACCGGTCGGCGGCCAGAGCCATACTGCCCAGCGTCAGCGCCGCCAGCACAGGCCACACCCAGATGGGAACACCGGAGGTGCCCGCCAGAACCAACGACCCGATGGCCACCATCGCGGGTAGGGCCATCGCCCTGCTCCAGCGCCGCCGCGTCGCCGCCGGACCGTGGGCCGTCAGTGCGCCCGTGACCGCTTCTGGCTGGGCTATGAGATCGGTCAGCACCGAGGAAGCAGTGCTCCGTGGGCACGGCGGGAGTAGCTGTGAGGCCTCCCCGACCCCGGCGATGCCGGTCATCACAGCGTCCAGGCGTGCGCCGCCGAACAGCCGCACCACCAGCGGCTCGCGTAGTGTGCCGCCCCTGAGCCGGCGCATGTCGAAGGTACGCTCCCGCACGCGCACCAGCCCATGCGACAGATGCAGAAGATCGGCGTCACGCCGCAGCTCCAAGTTGGCGTAGGTCAGAAATGACTGGGACACCGACAGCGCTACCCCGGCGCTCAGTATCGCCAGCGCAGCGACCGCCACTGCGATCAATGCGCTCCAGCTCTGCGCGGCACTCTCGACAAAGCCCGCACCCGCCCGAATGACGCTGGAATCCCGAAGTGCTCTGAACACTCCGGTCTGGTAGATCACCCCGAGCATCGCGCCAATCATCAGCAACCCGGTGAGACTCAGTGGGCTGTAGCGCAGCCACGACGGCCGCCAGCGGGCCAGTACCCGGCCCGGGGGACCCGCGGGGTCAGGCGGCGCCAGCGATTCAGCCAGCAGGATCGCCCGCAAATTAGGGACCTCACGGGCCGGCATTGCGTCGAGCGCGAAGGAGGTGTCCCCCACCGCTTCCTGCCCGGTGCTCACCCGCAGCACAGTCAGGCCGAGCGCACGGTGCAGCAGCCGCGCATCGGTAGTGACTGACCGAATCCGCTTGCGCGGCACGGAGAGGACCTTGCGCTGCAACACCCCGGTGCGCAACTGCACGTCGTCGGGTCCAATGCGGTAGGTGGTAGTGAACCACCGCGCCAGCCCGTAGCCCACGATCAGGCCGACGCCGATCAACACCCATGCCGAGTTGCCGGTCGCAGACCCCAGTACCAGCGAGCCGATAAGCACCGGAACCTGCCGTAAGACCTCGTGCACCGGGTGCACGAGCAGCATGCGAGGGCTCAGGCGCAACCATTGCTGCTCCTGGACCTGGGTCACGTAGCGTCCTCGCCACTGAGGGCGGCGATGTCTGTGAGCTGCGCAACCAGCCTGTCGGCGACCTCGGAATCCAGCGCGACAATGCGCACAGCACCCGCCGATGAGGCGGTCGTCACCGTCACGTTGGCAAGGCCGAACATCCGATCCAGCAGACCCCGGTAGGTATCGACGGTCTGTACCCGAGAGATCGGGGCAATCCGTTGCTCCTGTACGAACCAGCCCGATCGGGTGTACACCGCGGTCGGATCAACATCCCATCGGTGGACCCGGTAGCGCCACAACGGAACCACCACCACGGACACGACCATGCCGAGCGCGGTGCCGACCGCCGCCAACACGTGCAGCCAGGTCACGCGTGGCTCCACTGCGAACCACACCGCCTGGGCAACCACGGCGAACACCCACCAGATGGCGGCCCCAATCGCCCACACCATCGGGGCCCTATCGCTTGGCCGGTGCGCCGGTACAACCAGATCCATCTGTTGAGCATGGCCTATTCGCGCCGAAGTATGTTGAATCTATGAGCGCCCCATGGACCGCCGCCGACGTGCCCGGTCAATCCGGCCGGGTAGCCGTCATCACCGGGGCCAACAGCGGCATCGGGTATGAGGCTGCGAAGGTACTCGCCGAAAAGGGGGCCCACGTCGTCCTCGCGGTGCGCAACCTGGACAAAGGCAAGCAGGCAGCAAGCCGCATCGAACAAGCCCACCCCGGGGCGGGCCCCGCAGTGCAGCAGCTGGACCTCACGTCGCTGGCCAGCATTCGCGCGGCAGCCGATAACCTGCACGCGGTCTATCCGCGGATCGACTTATTGATCAACAACGCGGGCGTCATGACAACACCCAAGGCCAGCACTGAGGACGGGTTCGAGCTTCAGTTCGGGACCAATCATCTCGGCCACTTTGCACTCACCGGACTGTTGCTGGACAACATGCTCGCGGTCCCGGGCTCCCGTGTGGTGACCATCAGCAGCAATGCCCACCGAGGTGGGACGATCAATTTCGACGATCTGCAGTCCGAGCGCCACTACAACCGAATACGCGCCTATGGGCAGGCCAAGCTGGCGAACCTGATGTTCACCTACGAGCTGGACCGCAGGCTGCTGGCCCGCGGCGCGCCGACCATTGCCGTGGCGGCCCATCCCGGCAGCTCGAACACCGATCTCGCCCGCAACCTGCCCAGCTTTATCCGCACGCCTTTCGACTTCCTGTGGAGCCTGGTGGCCCAGGACGCCGCCATGGGCGCGCTACCCACTCTGCGGGCAGCTACCGACCCCACGGTGAAGGGCGGGCAGTACTACGGACCGGACGGCCGCGGTGAGCAACGCGGCCACCCGAAGCTCGTGCAGTCCAGCAGCAAGTCGCGCGATATTCCGGCACACCAGCGATTGTGGTCGGTGTCGGAGACGCTGACCGGTGTGCGGTTCGGGGTGTGATGCGCTCCGTCGATGAACATCGCCAGGTGGTCGCCAGCCTGATCTCGGCGCGGCGGCCGGTCGCACAGCCGGTCAACCACAGCACCGCAGCGCTGGGCCTGGTCCTCGCCGAAGACGTGATTGCCCCGCTCTCACTGCCCGGCTTCGACAATTCAGCGATGGACGGATACGCCGTCCACGTCGAAGACATTGCGACGGCGTCTGCCGATACCCCAGCGCAGCTTCCCGTCACCGAGGACATTCCCGCAGGCCGCACTGACATCCCGACAATCACAGCCGGAACTGCGCACCGAATCATGACCGGCGCACCGCTGCCCTTCGGCGCCACGGCGGTGGTGCCGGTAGAAGCCACCGACGGCGCCACCGACACCGTCACGATCCGGGCGGGCGCCCGAGCGGGCCAGCACATCCGCCGCGCGGGTGAGGACGTCACCACCGGCACCACAGTGCTGCAGGCCGGCGCGGTGATAACACCGGCCGTCCTGGGCTTGGCGGCCGCGCTCGGCCTCCCCGAATTGACGGTGGTGCCACGCCAACGGGTGCTGGTGATATCGACCGGCACCGAGCTGGTAGCACCGGGCACCCCGCTGCAACCAGGCCAGATCTACGAGTCCAACGCGGTGATGCTCGCGGCTGCGGTACGCGAGGCGGGCGGCGACGTGGTGGCAGCACCGACGACAACCGACGACGTCGGCAAGTTCCGCGAGATACTGCGCCGCCACCTCCCCGAATCTGAGGGTGGTGGTGATGATCACGCCGACCTGATCATCACCACAGGCGGGGTCAGCGCCGGGGCATATGAGGTAGTAAAAGACGCGTTGGGAGATGACTCCGAGGGTCGTGTCCAGTTCGTCAAGGTCGCGATGCAGCCCGGGATGCCGCAGGGCGCGGGGACCTTGGATGATGCCGCCGGAACACCGATC
>JBMYXJ010000156.1:0-6254 GCA_049608285.1 Mycobacterium sp.
AACCCCACCGGCGCCGTCTACAGCAGCGAGTTCCTGATGGAGGTGATTGCGCTGGCCCGTCAGCACAAGCTCATCATCTTCGCCGACGAGATCTACGACAAGATCCTCTACGACGAAGCCGAGCACATCGCGCTGGCCTCGATCGCTCCCGACGTTCTCACGCTGACGTTCAACGGCCTGTCCAAGGCCTACCGCGTCGCGGGATACCGTTCCGGCTGGCTGGTGATCACCGGGCCGAAGGACCACGCCACCAGTTTTATCGAAGGCATCAGTTTGCTTGCCAATATGCGGTTGTGCCCGAATGTGCCTGCGCAGCACGCGATTCAGGTAGCGCTAGGTGGCCACCAAAGCATCGATGACCTTGTGCTGCCTGGTGGGCGGCTACTGGAGCAACGCGATATGGCGTGGACGCAGCTGAATAAGATCCCCGGAGTGTCTTGCGTGAAACCCGAAGGCGCACTCTATGCGTTTCCGCGCCTGGACCCTGAGGTATACGAGATCGCCGACGACGAACAACTTGTCCTCGACCTGCTGCTGCAGGAGAAGATCCTGGTGACCCAGGGCACCGGGTTCAATTGGCCGACACCGGATCATCTGCGAATCGTGACCCTGCCGTGGGCACGTGACCTGGCTGGCGCAATCGAGCGGCTCGGCAACTTCCTAGTCAGCTATCGCCAGTAGCTTCACCCCTGGCCGAACGTGAAGGTGTCTTCACGCTCGAGCGCGAATGTGAAATTTGCTTCACACTCGCCCACCGTGAGAATGACTTCACGCCCGAGCGCGAGGGTGAAGATACCGGCACGCTGGGCGCCCGTCCGGCGCTGGCTGTCGATGCCCATACGCTGGCGGGGTGGCGCACTCACACTCACACTCACACTCTTTGGGCGGCCCGTCGCCGATGGGGCCGCTGGCCGCCAAGGTCGTCGTTGGACTACTGACGGCCTGCGGCCTGGCGACGCTGCTTGGCGCGGTGCTGCTCTGGCCCTCCGGTCAGAGAGCCGACATTCCCCTGCCGTTCCAGAATGCCGCCGGCGGCGCGGTGACCACTGAAGCTGGCCATGTGCTCTCCAGCGAGGCCGGGGCGTGCGGCAGCTCGGTCGCCGGCGCGGTGCTCACCGCCGATCCTCCGGCCCAAGGCGAGGGCACGAGCAGGCAGTGTGTCCAGACGATGGTTGCCATCGACTCCGGCCCCAACCGGGGCGCTAGCACCCTGCTGGAGTTCAGCCGAGGTCCCGGCCAGCCCAATCTCACCGTCGGTGACGACATCCGCATCACTCGGCAGGTAGACGACGCCGGCACCACCACCTACGCGTTCTACGACTACGAGCGGACGTGGCCGCTCAGCGCCCTGGCCGCAGTGTTCGCGCTGGTGATCATCGCGGTGGCCCGATGGCGTGGCCTGCGTGCGCTAATCGGCATCGGCGTCGCCTTCGGCGTGCTCGTGGTATTCCTGCTTCCGGCGCTTCGTGACGGCGCGCCAGCCGTTCCGGTCGCAGTAGTGGCCTCGGCGGCCATCCTCTACGCGGTGATCTACCTCGCTCACGGCGTGAGCCTGCGTACCAGTGCGGCCCTACTCGGAACGTTAGCCTCGCTGCTGCTAGCCGCGGTATTATCTTGGGGAGCAATCGAATTGGCCCACCTCACCGGGCTGTCCCAGGACCAGAACAACGAGGTTGCCGCATATCTGGGCAATGTGTCGATCACCGGTTTGCTGCTGGCGGGCTTCATTATCGGCTCGCTGGGCGTGCTTAATGACGTGACAGTCACTCAGGCCTCAACTGCGTTCGAGCTGGCCGCCCTCGGAGACGGCGTTTCACGACGTGAGGTGTTCGTCGGCGCGATGCGCGTCGGTCGCGACCATATCGCCAGCACCGTCTACACACTCGTGCTCGCCTACGCGGGCAGCGCGCTGCCGCTACTGCTGCTGTTCAGCGTGGCGAACCGCTCCCTGGGCGACGTGCTGACCAGCGAGAGCGTGGCCATCGAGATCTCTCGTTCCGCGGTCGGCGGGATTGCGCTGGCACTGTCGGTGCCGCTGACCACGGGCATCGCCGCGCTGCTGGCGACAGCTAACGCTCCAACAACTCCAGCAGATACGCTCCATAGCCAGATTTGAGCAGCGTCTTCGCGCGGGCGGCAAGCGCATCGTCGTCGATGAAGCCGACCCGCCAGGCGACCTCCTCGGGCACGCTGATCTTGAGCCCCTGCCGGCGTCCGATGGTCCGCACATAGTCACTGGCGTCCAGCAGCGAGTCGAACGTTCCGGTGTCCAGCCAGGCGGTGCCACGCGCGAGAACTTCGACAGCCAGCCTGCCCTGGTTGAGATAGGTCTGGTTGATATCGGTGATCTCGTATTCGCCGCGCGCCGATTTGCGCAGCGAACCGGCGATATCCACCACGTCGTTGTCGTAGAAGTACAGGCCCGGCACCGCGTAGTGCGACTTCGGCGTGGCCGGCTTCTCCTCCAGTGACAACGCGGTGCCATCGTCGGCGAATTCGACGACACCGTAGGCCGACGGGTTGGCCACCCAGTAGGCGAAAATCGCTGCACCGCTGACGTTCTGGAACCTCGCCAGGCTCGTTCCCAAGCCGGGTCCATAAAAGATGTTGTCGCCCAAGACCAAAGCCACCGAGTCGGTACCGATGTGCTCGGCCCCGATCACCAATGCCTGTGCGAGGCCCTCGGGCTGGTCCTGCACCGCGTAAGTCAAGTTGATCCCGAAACCAGATCCGTCGCCAAGTAACCGACGAAAGCCCGCAGCATCTCGCTCGGTGGTGATGATCAGGATGTCCCGGATACCCGCCATCATCAGCGTGGAAAGCGGGTAGTAGATCAGCGGCTTGTCGTACACGGGCACCAACTGCTTGCTCACGCCCATCGTGATCGGGTACAGCCGGGTGCCCGAACCTCCGGCCAGAATGATCCCGCGCATCAGCCGGTCAGATCCGCTTCAGTCAAGTCGGTCGCGGCCAGTGCGGAGGTCAGGTCATCGTGCCGGAACACCGCGGTGACGTGGTCGCGAACCACCCGAAACGCCGAGGCCGCAGTTCCATCTTCGCCGGTGACCGAGATGATGCGCTGTTCGACGACGACGACACCGTCGTGGACGTAGATGCGACCCGGCTCGACCTTGGCGTCGAGTGCCTGCGCCCAGTCGCGTAGGGCGGCATGTCCCTGACTGGCGCCGTGGGCGTC
This sequence comes from Mycobacterium sp., assembly GCA_049608285.1. GTDB lineage: Bacteria > Actinomycetota > Actinomycetes > Mycobacteriales > Mycobacteriaceae > Mycobacterium. The sequence goes on from JBMYXJ010000156.1 coordinate 3,197, forward strand.
ACCGATCTCGATGTCGTCGCTGGACAGTGAGAGCAGGATGCCGAAGTCGCCGGCGTTGAGCGCGTCGTGCCAGGCGAGGACGGTGGCCATCTCCGAAGTGGTCATGCTGGCGAAGCATATGCCTTGTGGCATCCTCCGAAGAAGTGCCACTCAGTACGGCGTTCGGTCCAACCACCCTTCCCAGACGGTGACGTCGCCGAATACTTCAAGGCCAACGTCGGCCACGGTCCTGCGACGCACCACCGCGAGCAACAGTTCTTTAGCCGGACCACGCACTGCCACACTGCCCTTCCCATGCGTGTGTGACCACGACACACCCTGCTCGTCGTGGACGATGCTCCACTCGCCGGTGGGGCCCAAACGGTCGTCTGTGGCGTGCAGATGGATGGACTGTCCACGGTCCAGCGCCGCCGCGCGCCGCGTGTCCACGCAGATGCGATCGATCCACTCGGATAGCGCGTCGGCCGCCAGCTCCGGCGACAGGTCGAACTCTGCGCCGAGCGCCAGGGCAGCATCCGCACGGTGGACCGTCGCCTCGTGCAGCCGTCGGCGGACCCACCATCCTGCGGGTCGCGCGCCGAGGAACGTCCATACCCGGGCGTCGGACCCTACGTGGTCGACAGCATCAATGACCGCCTGTGCCCCGTCGTTCAGCCAGTCGATCGCCGCGTCGGAGTCTTCTGGTGGCCTGCCGCCGAGGACATCTCGAGGGTCCAGCGGCTGGCTACGCCGCTCTCCGATGATCTGTGCGGCCCAAAGGTGTCCGCGTCCCACGTGGCGGAACAACTGCCGCAGCGTCCAGTCCCCGCAGGTCGGTATGGGTGTGGCCGGGTCTGCCGATCTGATCAAATCGCCGAACGCTCGAGTCTGCTCGAGCAGGGCTGCTCGGAAGTCCACGCTACGAACCTAGCGCGGCAGGTGCTTTACCAAGCGTGATCGGCAAGGCCGACCAGCCGCGAAGCACCCGAGTGTCGCGCCGGCTGCCTTTGCCAGCCAGCCGGGCGGCCGGGTAGCGCTCGAAGAAGGTACGCAGTCCCACCTCGCCCTCGGCGCGGGCCAGCGCCGCACCCAGGCAGAAATGCCGGCCTGCGGAGAACGAGAGGTGCTTGCCCGCGTTCGAACGCTCGATATCGAAGCGGTTCGGATCGTCGAACAGCTTGGGGTCCCGGTTGGCTCCGGCTAGGTAGATCAGCACGAGTTCGCCCCGCTCGATTGCGGTGCCGGCGACCTCGACGTCGTGGGAGGCGAAGCGGGCGCTCATCTGTACGGGCGAGTCGAGCCGCAGGATCTCCTCTACGGCGTTCGGCCACAGCTCCGGGCGGGCTGCCAGGGTCTCCACGTGTTCAGGGGTGTCGAGCAGCATCCGGATGCCGTTGCCCAGCAGGTTCACCGTGGTCTCGAAGCCAGCGGCCAGCACCAAACCCGCTGTCGCCTGCAACTCGCGTTCCGAGAGCCGGGCATCCTCGGTTGCGTCCTCACTGGCCTGGATCAGCTGGCTCATCAGATCCTCGCCAGGCTTGCGACGCAGCCGCCTGAGGTGCTCGCCCAGCCAGCTGTTGAAGCCGGCGATGCCTTGGTGCACCTGCATGTACTGCCCCCACGACAGCCCGATGTCGAGGCTTGGCGCACCGAGCTCACCGAACTGCAGGATGTTCTGGCGGTCTTTCTCGGGCACGCCCAGGATGTCGCTGATCACTGCCACCGGCAGCTGCGAACAGTACCGGGCGACCACGTCCACCTCGCCGGATTCTCCGTCGAGGTCGTCGAGCAGTTGGTCAGCGGTCTGCTGGACACGTTCGCGCAGCTCTGCGACGGCCCGGGGGGTGAACACCGAGGACACCAGCTTGCGGAGGCGAGTGTGGTCGGGCGGTTCGATCGACAGCAGCGACGGTGGCTCGATGGGGTGTAGCAGCCCCGGATGCGTCTTGCGGTTAATCCAGCGCAACGGTGCAGGTAGGCCAGAGCCGAGGGCCGTGACGTGGAAGTCCTCGGACCGCAGTATCTCCCTGGCCACTTCGTGATCGACGGTCAACAGAACCGCGCGGCATCGGATGAGGGGGCCGCGGTCACGTAGCTCGTCGGCGAAGGCGGCCGGATCAGCGCGCACACTGGGGTCGGCGATAAGCCGGGCCTGCGGATCCCCATCCCTGCGGGCGCCGACTTTCGACAGCGTGCGGATCACTCCGTGCAGAGCCATCCAACGGATTCGGTGCTGCAGATCGACTGCCATCACACGAGGGTAGTTCAATGCCGCTCACTACTGCGGTCTTGGCGATGGACTCCGAGGCTCACCCCCAGGAGCGCCGGTATAGAGAAACGAAGTCCTTCATCCTTGATTCCCGCAGAGGATCGCGTTGCTGACCTCGAGAAGGCCCGACTGAGCACCAGCTGGCTGGAGGTGCGGCGATGACCGTCCGACCCGACAGCGGGCCGGACTGCCTGGCTGCGCAGAGTTCAACCGTGGTTGTGATTGGCTCAGGCGCTGCCGCCCGCCCCGCCGATGCCACCGGCGCCACCGGTAGCGCCACTCGGAGCTGTGCCCTGCCCACCGGCACTACCACTGCCGCCGGCTCCATTGCCGCCGTCGCCGCCGGGGCCGCCTTGAGTTCCAAGACTGCTTTGACCGGGGTCTAGGCCGCCGTCGCCACCGTCGCCACCGTTCCCGCCCGTGCCGCCAGCCTCGTTGGTGCTGTTGCCGCCCTTTCCGCCTTGCCCGCCGAAACCGCCAATGCTGTCGTCCGCGGCGTCATCACCGCCGTTTCCGCCGGCCGCGCCGGCACCACCGTTCCCGCCGACCCCGTTGGTGCTATTGCCACCATCGCCACCCCAACCACCGAAGCCACCGCCACTGTTGGTGCCAGCGTTGTCGCCGCCATCCCCGCCAGGAACGCCGTCACCGCCGGCACCGCCAGCCCCGTTGACACTGTCCCCACCATCGCCGCCGAAACCACCGGAACCGAAACTGACGCCGACAGCATTATCGCCGCCGTCACCACCGCGGCCACTGAGACCGCCGGTTCCACCGGCCCCGTCGACGCTGTTGCCACCATCGCCGCCG
>JBMYXJ010000157.1:0-6239 GCA_049608285.1 Mycobacterium sp.
TGCGCTCAAAGGCCATGTTCTCTACTCATCTCCGACACTTGCCCTCGTAGCTCAGTCGGATAGAGCAAGGGCCTTCTAATCCCTAGGTCGCAGGTTCGATTCCTGCCGGGGGCGCAGGTCAGACTCGACTGCACCAGGATCGCGGCGAGATCAAGAAAATGCGGGCCGCTAGCATGGGGTCGGTCTCAGGATGATGTGGCCGCCAACTCCACTTCCGAAGCCCTGCGCTGCCTTCCAAGCCGCCCAGCCCGCATCGTCTTGAAACCACCTACATAACGACCGCGACAACCGTCAACAGCCTTGCTGAATGGCAGCGGCTTGACATAGGAGAAACGCATGCCTGACATCCCCTCCGCCGGCTCAATATCCCTGTCCACGCTCACCGGCGATCCGGTAGCGCGCGTCGCCGCTGACGCCACGATCATGGACGTTGCCAACGCGATCGTGGCCGACGAAGTTGGGGCGGTCGTCGTGGGCGATGATGAGCGACCTGCGGCGTTGGTGAGCGAACGCGATGTTGTTCGGGTGGTTGCCGCCGGCAAGGACCCAGCTTCGGTGCCGGCCCTTGAGGCCGCCAGCACGAAGCTGGTGTGGTGCGAGGCTGAGGCTACCGTCGGAGAGGCTGCGGTCCGGATGATGGATCGCTACATTCGCCATATCCTGGTGGAGCAGGAAGGCGCCCTGGTCGGAATAGTTTCGGCCCGCGATCTTCTGGGGGTATACAGTGCCGAAACCAGCCTGAAGATCGATTCAGATTAAGGCTGCGGCCGGGGCGGCGTCCGGCCACATCTGACAAATCTCCGCTCTCGTACAGCAGGTGAAGTATCGGCGTTCCCCGGGCCAGATGGTTACTGCATGGACCGCTGACGGGAGGCGATCGGGAGACCCCAGTTCCCCCGAGAACCTGGCCGCTTGCTCAACGCAAAATTCAGGACGACATGCAGGCCCCGGCCGCCCAACAGCACAGCCCCAAGAGCCACAACCGGCCACAACACACCGGCCACGAAAGCCACCGCGGCTTGATCAACAGGACTGACTTCGGTACGTAGATCGGAAATCCAGATCGCACAACCAAGCGCCGCAATCGCCACAACAAGCGCACCGCACAAGTACGCAGTCAGCACATCAGTCCCCTCTCTGCCGACGGCCTAGGTTGCTCCCGAACGTTCTGGGAAACCTCGCCTCAGTGTGACGGGAAACACTGTGACCAACCCCAAAGATGCCTGCGGCCGGCCTGCGAACAGATAGCGAGATCCGGCTACCGCACTCACCGTCTTAGATATTGCCGCCCAGCAGCCTGCCAGCAGACATCCTCACCAGCGCCTTCGCCCCGACCGGCAGAGGTCCACTGCCAGTGGCCGCCGCGACGTTGCATCGACGCAATAGGTGGTGAAGCGCCGATGTAATAGACTGTCCAGGGCCACGGGGGCGATGAAGTTGCGCACCCGGCCGATCGGCAAGCCGCCAGGCGGCGTCGAGGGCGTGCAGTCGAAGTACGGACTGCTCCCCCTCTGCAAGGAGCGAGTCACACGACCAACGCTCTGCGTCTGGGCGGAAACCGGCGCCTACCAGCTACTGCGGTGCCGCAGCGCGAGCCGAGCTTCGTGATCGATGCGAGTGAAATGCACATGAGAGGTTTGTATATTGACTATTTCAGGCGTAGATCCCAATGCCGAACTAACCATGTCTGAACAGAGCTACGGCGACAATCCACTAGCCGATCGCGAGACCGACCTGTACCGCGGTGAATACATCACGGGATTCGTCGACAAATGGGATGAGCTGATCGACTGGGACGCTCGCTCACAGTCCGAGGGCAGGTTCTTCATTGACGTCCTGCGCGCCCGCGATAAAGAGTGCATCCTCGACGTCGCCACGGGTACTGGATTTCATTCTGTTCGGCTCACCGAGGCCGGCTTCGACGTGACCAGCGCGGACGGTTCGGCGGCCATGCTCGCCAAGGCGTTCGAGAACGGCGCGAAACGGGGTCTCATCCTCAAGACCGTCCAGGCAGACTGGCGGGAGTTGAACAGAGGCATCCAAGGCAAGTATGACGCCATCATCTGTCTCGGCAACTCGTTCACACACCTTCATGAAGAGCAGGATCGCCGCCGCGCTCTGGCCGAATTTTATGCCGCGCTACGCCACGACGGCATTCTGATCCTCGACCAGCGCAACTACGATGAGATGCTCGATCACGGCTTCACAACGCAGCACAAGTACTACTACTGCGGCGATCAAGTATCGGCCGAACCGGTTCACGTCGATGATGGCCTCGCTCGTTTCAAGTACACCTTTCCGGACGGTTCCGAGTACACCCTCAATATGTTTCCGCTGCGCAAGAACTATGTCCGCCGACTGATACGCGAGGCCGGCTTCGAACGTGTGCGCACATACGGCGACTTTCAGGAGACTTACCAAGAGAACGAGCCCGATTTCTTCGTCCATATAGCGCAGAAATCTGTCGAGGACATAGCTAACGTCCGAGAGGTCGCGGAGGCCTATTACGACAGCGACGATGCCGATACCTTCTACTCGTTGGTCTGGGGCGGCGAAGACATCCACGTCGGCTGCTATGAGAACACTCGCGACATCGCTCAAGCCAGCATCGAGACGATCGATCGCATGGCGGCCCAGCTCACGAAGCTCGACAGCGACGCAAACGTGTTGGACCTCGGTGCCGGTTACGGCGGGTCCGCACGCCGGTTGGTCAGCAAGCGCGGCTGCACGGTGACCTGTCTCAACATCTCCGAAACACAGAACGAAGCCAACCGAAACAGGAACAATCACAGCGGATTTCAGCAGAAGATCCGCGTCGTGCACGGCAGCTTTGACGATATCCCCGAGCACAACGAAAGCTATGATGTCGTCTGGTCACAGGATGCATTTCTGCATGCACCAGATCGTCGCAAGGTGCTGACAGAAGCATTCCGTGTACTCAAGCCCGGGGGCGAACTGGTCTTCACCGATCCCATGCAGGCCGATAACGTTCCCGACGACGTACTCCAGCCCGTCTACGATCGGCTGCAGCTGCCAGACCTCGCTTCGATGCGTTTCTATCGGGAAGCCGCGCTAGCGCTCGGTTTTGAGGTAGTTGACCAGATAGATCTCATCAACAACTTGCGGACACACTACGACCGCGTGCGCGAGGAACTTCAAACCCGACGTTCAGAACTTGAGCAGAGATCCTCCGCGGAGTACCTGGACAAGATGCTCGTCGGCCTGGGCAATTGGGTGAACGCCGCCGACAACGGCTACCTGGCTTGGGGAATCCTGCATTTCAGGAAGCCGCACGCCTAGCAGAGTCGGACTGTCGACCTCGAGCGGTCAGGTGCCAGGCGTGCCGAGCCGCTCGACGCGCACGGGATGCGCCAGTACGGATTCATGTAGGTAGCCAAGCTCATTCCACGGTGTGGTGTCAGGCTGTGAGCGGCCCTGGTCATCGGTTGCGCGTACCCGCACCAAGCGATCGCCCGGTTCCGGTTCCCAGTCGAACTCCCAGCGCACCCAGACCCCCGGCAGCGCTGTCGAGGTGAGTCGCGCGTCCTGCCACTCCCCATCGTCGATGCGGTACTCAACGCGGGTCACCCGGTTTTCGCCGGCATATGCCCGTCCTCGGATCACCTGTGGTTCCGACTCCAGGCGTGCCGGCCAGGGCAGCTCTACCAGGCTGGACACCGTCAACGCGTTGATCACCGAGCCGCGGGCCGGCGGGACGGCCGGATAGTCCGGACCGATCAGGACGTAGTCGACCGTAGTCCAGGGGCTAGAGAGGGCCTCCTGGGATACTTCGATCCGCCCGAGCCACTTGATGCTGGCGGCGCCGAGCCACCCCGAGACGACCAGGCGGGCGGGGAAGCCGTGATCGGGCGGGAGGGTTTCGCCGTTCATTGCCAACGCCACGATTGTGTCGTCGGCCAATGCCTTTGTCAGCGGCAATGGCCGACGAGTCCGAGTCGCATCCAGCGATTCCGCCATGACATCGACTGCCCCGCAACTGATTTCCGCAGGTTCGAGCAAGTCGCGCAATCGCACGCCCGTCCACTCCGCGGTGCCAATCGCGCCACGCCCCCATTGAGTGCCCTCGAACGTACGGCCTAGTTCCTCCCCTAGAAGGACACGCCGATTGCCGGCGCACTCGATTGTTCGCACCATAGAGGTCAGCGGGAATCGCTTCCACAGGTCCTCGTAGCCGTAGGTAAGAGGCCTTTTTATCCCGTCACCCTCGATCCGCAGATTCCACGTTGCGGAGTGCACATGCGGAGCTGGAGCGTGGCTGCGGATGAAGAAGCGGTCGGTGGGCGTGAGATCCCCCGGCATTCTGTCCGGCCTGGTCCCGTAGTCGAGGCCAGACCCGGTGTCCTCCATGAGCTCGACGGGGATGGGTTTGACAACGCCCCGCTCGGTCGAGGTGTGCATAGTCCCGTCTCCGTCGCCATCGTTCGGGCTGGTTGGTCAATCATGGCCGGTCGGGGCTCAATCCGCGCGGATTTTCACCATCGAAGATTGACTGCCGGGGCGCTCTCAGCCACGCATACAGAGCAGATGAAATATCGGAGTTATGTCACCAATCAAAAAAAGTGCCTGCGGCCGGCCCGCGAACAAATGACGAAACCCACCCCTAGCTGCCTGGCGAAAAGCCTTTCTAGGTGCGGTTGACCATCGGAAGGACCTCCTCCCCGACGACATCGAGAAAGTCGGAATCGACTAGATGCGGGATGGTGAAAAGAAAATGGCCGACACCCAATTCTCGATACTCGTTGATGCGTGCCGCGCATCTTTCCGGTGACCCGATGATCTGCCCATGCGCGGGAATGGAGGCAAATTCTGCGCGGATTCGTGATTCCTGGTCGTCAGACTTCGTGGGTGCCAGCAACAACGTCGCCGACAATCGCAACGTGGCCGGGTCACGTCCAACTGAGTCGCAGGCGCGATTGAGGAAGTCGGCGCGCTGCTGCACCTGTTCTGGTGACCACCATCGGACATTTAAGCCCTGAGCTGTTCTCGCGGCGATTCGCTGGACACGGTCTCCTTCGCCACCGATCCAGAGCGGAGGGTGCGGTTGTTGGACCGGTCGGGGATCGCAGATGGCGCCGTCCAGCGTGTAGTAGCGCCCAGTGAAGATCGGGTTGGGTTCGGTCCACACCGCCCGAATCACGCGTAGGGACTCTTCGAGGGCCGAGACCCGGTCCCCGACCGGGGCGAACGGGATTCCGTAGGCTTCGAACTCGCGCTGGAACCAGCCTGCGCCCAACCCGAGATCGAGGCGACCTTCGGAAATCACGTCCAAAGTAGCGGCCATTTTCGCCAGGACCGCTGGGTGGCGGTATGAGTTGCACAACACGCTGGTCCCCAGGCGAAGTCTGCTGGTGTCGCGGGCCAGTGCGCTGAGCGCGGTCCAGCACTCAAGAAGGGGCAGCGATTGGGGCCGCAACTTCTGGTCTGCCGCACCTCTGTCGGAGGTGAGGCCGGCGTCCCTGACGTAGTCCGCTGAACTCAACGTGAGGAAGTGGTCGCACAACCAGACGGAATCGAATCCGTACACCTCGGCGCTGTGAGAGACCGAGACCAAATCTCGATAGTTGCTCACAGCCAGGCCATTGATCGTCAACGCCAAGATGAGCCCCACATGGGGTGCCAGTGATGACGAGGTACCCCCAGTTCTGCTGTTCATTTCCGATGGCATCTTTCGGTCACTCCAGCCTCAGATGTCTGCTGCTTTCGGGGCGGGGTGATAGAAAAACAAACATGCCAAGATAATTCACCTGTCGGTTAACGACGGGGTGTTGTGGTGATGTGCAGGTGGTCAAAGTGGCCGTACCCCGATCCTTGCGGACCGCCTGGTGTGTGGTAAATATCGCGCCATATTGCATCCTGCAGCCCGAATCGATGCGCGTTACGTAACACGAACGCGAGAATCTCGTTTCCGAGCGCGATGCCCTCGGGGCTCTCGGGATTGGGAATCATCACGTCGATGGCCAGGCCGCTCGGATGCCACGGCTTCGAGTCCGGCCGTACCCCGTCAATGGCGGCGATCTGGGGAAACTGGGCGCTGATGGCGCGGGCGGCCACGATCGTATTGGGCTGTAGTCCAACCTCTGAGGCGATGCCGACGGGCAACACCTCCGGGATTTCGGCGCGGGCGGCGGCAAAGGGTGGCGCAATCTCCTCCGGTGGGCGGCTTGGCATCGCGATGATCGCCGAGTCACCCTGCGCGGGGGCACTTGGCGCCGGCGGCC
>JBMYXJ010000158.1:0-259 GCA_049608285.1 Mycobacterium sp.
AATCGGTTTGCGCCGGAAGTCCATTGCGACGACGGAGATCGACATCTGGTCCGATAGCGACGCCGCAGAGCGGGTGCGTGCGGTCACTGGGGGAGACGAAACGGTCCCCACAGTGTTCGTAGGCACACAAGCGCTGGTCAACCCCAGTGTGCGCACCGTCGTCAGCGCGATTGAGCGTGAGTTCGGTGATCGCGCCCAGGAGATACTGGGCGGTGCGGAATCGGTTCGAAGGCCCAGGTGGTCAGGCCTTTTCCGCGGC
>JBMYXJ010000158.1:269-6217 GCA_049608285.1 Mycobacterium sp.
GGGGATAAAAGCCTCCTGGATTCGTCGAATTTTCGGCATCAATTACGCAATACGGGAACAGTGGGAACCTTCTCGGGGGTTCCTACATGGTGGACCCACCGGAAATCGGCGACAAAAATACGCAGGCGGAGAGTTTTCGCCGCTTCGTGGAACCCGAGATTGACGTGTTGCTACGCGTCGCTCGCACCCTGGTGGGGTCGGGCGACGCCGACGATCTTGTTCAGGAAACGCTGGTGCGGGCGTGGCGCAGCCTAGGCCGATTCGACGGTCGATATCCGCGGGCATGGCTGTTAACCATTCTGAGGAACACAAACATGAACATGCACCGGCGTCGACGCCCGGCCAGCGTGGACGATGTCGCGTCCCTTGCAGGTGCCCGACCCGCGTTCGGTATTGATTCGCCGAGCACCGAGGACCAGGTCATCGAATCCTTTCTCACCGATGATCTGGAGAAAGCGGTGCAGAGTTTGGACGCGAAGTTCCGGACGGTGCTGTTGCTGATCGACGTCGACCAACTCACCTACGCCGAGGCGGCCGAAGCGTTGGGTGTGCCGGTGGGAACAGTGATGTCCCGACTGAGCCGCGCGCGCGATCGGGTGCGTCGACATCTACGACCCAGCTTCGCCGCGGCGACAGGGGGAATCCAATGATCAAGGCAATTTTGATGGCAGTGACATGCCATTGGTCGGCGCGCCGCCTGCAGCGCTACCTGGACGCCGACCCAGCAGCGCTGCTCGATCCCAGCGAGATCCTCAGGTTGGAGGCGCACCTGGCCGAGTGCGACAGGTGCCGGGCCGCCGCTAGCGAGTTCCGCCAGATCGACTCGGCTCTATCACGGTGGGCGCTGCGGCGGATGCCGGACCCCGACAGCGTCACCCGCATGCACGACGTCGTCGATCGCCTCGTTCGCGGCGATCTTCGGTGACTCGCGCCCACCCGGCAACACCGGTGGACCTGGCGGTGATAGGCGGGGGGGCCGCGGGGATCGTCGCGGCGAAGACGGCCGCAGGATTAGGTGCCAAGGTCGTCCTCATCGAACGAGATCGTACTGGCGGTGACTGCTTGTGGACCGGTTGTGTGCCTTCCAAGGCGCTGATCGCGGTGGCCTCTGCATCCGCGGCGATGCGCCGCGGGCACGCCCTCGGAGTCGCCGCGTCGAACGTGACCGTCGACTTTCGCCGCGTCATGGAACACGTGCGGGGAGCGATCGCGACCATCGCGCCCGTCGACTCCCCGCAGGCGCTGACCGATGAGGGCGTGACCGTGGTCAGCGGCCGCGCCCGCTTCACCGGCCCGCGCACGGTGGCCGTCGGCCAGGACTTCGAGGAGTCCGTCACCTTCACCCAGGCGGTGATCGCCACCGGCGCCCGGCCGGCCGTTCCCGAACTCGCCGGTCTGAACACAGTCGAGTACCTCACCAGCGACACCATCTGGGAACTGGCCGCTCTGCCGCCACGGCTGCTGGTGCTCGGTGGCGGCGGCGTCGGCTGCGAACTGGCCCAAGCGTTCGCCCGCCTCGGCTCCGAGGTCACCATCGTCGAAGCCGCGGACACCATCGTTCCGCGGGAGGACCCAGCTGCGGCCCGCGCATTGACTGCATCGATGCTCGCCGACGGTGTCGACCTGGTGACCGCCGCGACAGCGCAGTCGATCACCGAGCAGGCGCTGACCCTTGCCGACGGTCGCAACATCGACTTCGATCGCGTACTCGTCGCTGTCGGCCGAACGCCCAGGGCCGAATCCATCGGGCTCGACAACGCCGACGTCGAAGTCGATGAACGCGGCTTTATCACCGTCGACGGGCACCTGCGCACCACCAACCCGAGGATCTGGGCCGCTGGCGATCTCACGGGTCACCCGCAGTTCACCCATATTGCTGGTGTGCACGGCAGTATCGCGGCCACCAACGCGATCCTGGGGTTGCGCCGCACCGTCGACGCGACGCTCGCGCCCCGAGTCATCTTCACCGATCCCGAGATCGCGGCAGTCGGGATCGACCCGCACTCCGCCCAGCAGACTCCGGGTTTGCGCGTCGAGATGCTGTGGCATTCCCACCTCGACCGCGCGATCGCCGAGGCCGACACAGGCGGCCTGACTCAGCTCGTCATCGACCGCAAACACCGAATCGTCGGGGCCGCCGTCGTGGGCCCACGGGCCGGCGAAACGATCGGGGAAATGGTCCTGGCGGTCAACCAGGGCCTCCGCACGCGCGACCTTGCCGGTGCCACCCACCCTTACCCGACTTACAACGACGGGCCCTGGAATGCCGCGATTGCCGACGTCCGCAGCCAACTAAAAAGCCCTCTGCTCGCGGGCCTGATCAGCACGCTGGCCCGCCTGCGCCGTGGGTGGCTTCGATTCCGTGCCAGGTAGTTCGACCGCGCCAGGCGCCGGTCAGTCGATGCCGCCCCGGCCGGTCGGACCGGTATTCCTGCGCCGGGCGGCGAGGAATCCAATGCTGGCCACAGCGAACGGGACCAGGAAGTTCACCATCACCCGGACCCACGTCCAGCCGTCGCCTTGACCGCCGAAGATCACCGCGCCCTGATTCACCAGCGACAACACCGTTCCCACGATCAATGCGGTGGGTCCAGCTGTGCGCACCGTGGCGCCTCGCACGAACAGCGCCACTGCCTCGCCGGGCCGATGCCAGGTGTCCACCCGCCGCGCCGTCGCCCCTTTGGGCGGGGGCGGTCCATCAACTGGAGAGCTCATCGATTCGGGTGCCTCACCGGAGCGTGGGGCGCGACGACAGGTGTCCGGGGGGACGTGTGGGCGGCTGGCACCGTCAGCCGAAGCGGTCGATAATCGCAGCGGCGATCTGATCGGGCGCGTCTTCCTGAATGAAGTGGTTGGCGCCGGGCAGTTCGACCACGACGTTATCGGGGAACGTGGCCTGCATCCGTGGAAGTATCTGCGCGGCTTTGAAGGCGAAGTCCTTCATGCCCCAGACAAACAACGCGGGCTTGTCTCCGAGAGTCGCAGGCACATCACGGGCGAGGCGCTCTAGCAGTGGACGCGCCGCCAGAATCTGCTTCGGCAACTCAGCGACGCCTTTGCGTGCCTCCGGTGACGGCTGGACGGCGCGATAGTGCGTCATCTCCAGCGGGGTCAACGTGCGCGTGGTCCCCACGGGGATGAGGCGCTCGACGAAGAAATTCCTCTTCAGAATTGCGTTCTGCATGGGTCGGCTCGACATCGCCTTGCTGAACAGCTTCATCCTCGGTGTGTCCGCGGGCCAAAACCATGTGTTGCCCAGCACGATTCCACTGACCCGAGTTGACCGCGCGGTGGCGACGGCCAAGCTGACCGGGCCACCCCAGTCCTGCCCCATCGACAAGTATTCGTCGAGCCCGAGGGAGTCGACCAACTCACCGATGACCCGAGCATGCTCCTCGACGGTGTAGTCGAATCCGGTTGGGTGATCAGATAATCCGAAGCCGAGATAGTCCGGGGCGATACACCGGAACTGGTCCCGCAACCCGGCGATGATGTCGCGGTAGAGGAAGCTCCAGGTCGGGTTCCCGTGGCAGAGCAGGATTGGGGGGCCACTGCCTTCGTCGATGTAGTGAACCCGGCCCTGCGAGCTATCGAACCAGCGAGGCGTGAACGGGTAAAGACTGCGGTCGGGTGTGAATTCGATACGCATTGGCCTACTCCAGTAATCGTGTTCTTCGCCGGTGGGTTCACCGTGACCGTACGGCCGGACGATGCGCCCACACCAGCCGGCCGAAGGATCTGATGAAATCCCACAGAGCCTGCCAGCCCGCCCGGTGCAGTACTCGAAGCATGACCGTCGGGCTCGCGGGGCGGAAGCGCGCGGCTACCGAGCTGGGATCTTGACCGTCCGACATCCGATTCAGGACCTCCTGCACGGCGGCGGGGTCATTCCACATCGCACGAAAAACGACGACTCCGCTGCCGTCGATGACGTGCACCGTATTGGGCATGGCGCCGTAGCGATGATGTGCGGTGCCTAACTCGTCATCGACCAGGACCGTCCGATTCTCCCGGTCTTTGCCCACAGCCAGCCGGGCGTTGGCCACCTTGTCCAGGCGGTTGCGATGGGGGCCGATTCGTTCGCCAGGGTGCGCTTCACGAACGTAGAGCACCAGGAATGTCACGTCGGGGAAGCGGGCGGCCAACGCGTTCATCGGTGGGATGCGGCTGGCGTACATCGGGCAGGTCACGCTTCCGGTCTCAAGTACCACGGGCTTTCCGCGATAGTCCGAGAGGGCGACTTCGGTGCCGTCAAGTCGCGTGGCGGTGAAATCGGGCGCCGGCTCGCCCTCACAGACTCCGCCCAATCGGTCCATTGCACTGATGTCGGGGTCGAAGCGGGTGTAGTTGTACTCGGCTACCCCGTCTGCCGCGTGGCTCATCGATGTCTCCCTAGCTCGTTCGTCCATCATCAATGCGAATAAACGCACCCTGGACTTGCGCATATGACATTCGCTGACCGATAAAGCACGAACCCTCCAACTGTCGGCAGTGGCAACCACGGGGACCGTACGAGGATATGCACCAGGTAGTGGCCGCAAGTAATTCTCAACAATCAACCCTCAACAATGGGAACACTGTGGTCACGTGAAGACTTCCCGTGGTGGAAGTCAACGAAGGATGGATCGCCATGCAGACCCCCGAGCCCGACACCGTCCTCCCCCGGACCGCTTCTCATCGGGGTCGGCATCTTGGTGGCGATCAGCGTGGAGTTGCCAGACCCGGGGGCGCTACGCGACCGGGTCACGGCTGCCGGGCCCTTGGGGGTATTGGCGTTCGTCCTCGTCTATGCCGCCACCACCTTGACACCGTTTCCGGCCAGCGCCATGACCATCGCCAGCGGGCTCCTCTTCGGCTTGGCCGTTGGCGCCGCTGTTGTGGTACTTGCTGCAACTCTTGGCGCATGGCTGGCGTTCCTGCTGGCCCGGTCGCTGGGCCGCGACGGGGTCTCGCGCATCCGTTGGGCGCGCGTCGCATCGATCGACGCCATGCTCGAACGGCGAGGTCTGATCTCCGTGCTGCTCGTGCGGCTGGTGCCGCTGTTCCCGTTCATGGCGGTGAATTATGCGGCGGGCCTGAGCGCAGTCCGGCAGCGTGACTACGTTCTGGGCACTGCGGTCGGGATCGTTCCGGCGACTGTCGGCTACACCGCGCTGGGGGCCTACGGCACCTCTCCGCTGTCCTGGCCGTTCGCCGCCGCGGTCCTCGCTGTGGTGGTCGTGAGCGTGGTTGCCGGATACGCCGCCCGGCGAATCAACAGCAGCGCTGCGACGAATAGCGGTGGCGGGGAAGCATCCGGCGACGAGTCAGAAGGTGGCGCGGGCGGTGTTCGACGACTACCTGCGTAGACGTCTGCAACGACCGTTGGCCCGGGCTGCGGCGGGGCTGGACCGGCCGGGGATCACCGCCAACCGGCTCACCGCCCTGGGCTTGACCCTCGGGCTTGCCAGCGCGGCAGCGGCGGCCTTCACATTGTGGTGGCTGTCGTTGGCGCTGTGGCTGACATCGCGCCTGCTTGATGGGCTCGATGGGCCACTCGCGCGCTTGCAGCGGTCTCGCGAGCCAACCCCATCCGACGCGGGGGCGGGCGGATTCTTCGACATCACGGCCGATTTCGTCGTCTACGGCAGCACCGTGTTCGGCGTCGCTGTCGGCGCCGCCGCCGCGTACGGCGCACCGTGGTGGCCATTTCTGCTCGTGCTCTTGGCCTACTACCTCAACGGAACGGCGTTCCTGGCGTTCTCGTCCCTCGCCGAGCGATCGGATCGCGGACTTGACGACGGCCGGTCATTGTCGTTCCTCGGTGGCCTGGCCGAGGGAGCGGAAACTATTGTGGTGCACAGTTTGTGGCTGATCTTTTCTGCGTTGGCCTGGCAGATTGCGCTGGTATGGGCCGCCATGGTGTTCCTGAGTTCGGTGCAGCGCATGGTTGTCGGCTACCGGTCCCT
>JBMYXJ010000159.1:0-6210 GCA_049608285.1 Mycobacterium sp.
GCATGCTGCGCAAGGTCGCGCACCTGGTCGACGTGAAGCCAGCCGAAGGAGACAGCTGAAATGCTGAAGCCACACGATCTGCGCCCAGCAGAGGGTGCCAAGAAGAGCAAGCAGCGCGTTGGTCGCGGTACTGGTGGCAAGGGCGGCAAGACCGCCGGCCGCGGCACCAAGGGCACCAAGGCGCGCAAGAATGTCCCCGCGACGTTCGAGGGCGGCCAGATGCCAATTCACATGCGGCTGCCTAAGCTCAAAGGCTTCAAGAATCGCTTCCGCACCGAGTACGACGTTGTCAATGTCGGCGACCTCAATAAGCTGTTCCCCAAGGGCGGCAGCGTGGGTGTCGAAGATCTGGTGTCTGCTGGTGCGGTGCGCAAGAACGTACTGGTGAAGGTGCTCGGTGACGGAAAGCTGACCGTCAAAGTCGACGTCACCGCCAACAAATTCAGCGGCAGCGCGCGCGACAAAATCAACGCCGCAGGTGGTAGCGCCACCGAGCTGTAGTTCGGTCGATTCCGGGCTCCGGGCTCCGGGCTCCGGGCTCCGGGCTCCCAGGCGAGCGCTTTTGCCGAGTCGGCGGTAACATCGGCGGCGCTTGCTGCGATTAACCTGTGCGTGCCGAATACCAGGAGAAGTACATGACCAGTCACCGACATACAGTTGCCGTGGCGATCATCGCGGCTGGTTTCTCCGTGTTAGCCAGTACAGCATCGGCTCATGCCGAGACACTCGACGAGCGCTTCACCGAGGCAGTTACCTCACTGGGCATTGAGGTCGCGCCCGACACCGATCTTCCCGAAGCGGGTCGCCAAGTCTGCGACATGCTCACCGCAGGGGTGGTGGGCAATGTTAATCCGGTGCCGGCCGTGCGAGGCGTAGTGACCACATTGACCAACAGCGGATTGAGCCGTGAGCAGGCGGTTGGGATGATGCGGGTGTCGGTAGCTGCCTACTGTCCGCGGCACGCGCGGTTCGTGTCCCGCTAACAGGCGGGCCACTTTCTTCGCGGACGCCCGCCCGCGCCGTGTTCTTCGATGAAACAGCGAGCACGATGGCGTCGGTAGGCTGAGCGGATGTTCTCCTTCCTGCCCGGTGTTCCCGGTGCCGATGTACGGGCACTGGCCCAAAAAGTGGACACCGCCCGACATCACGGCATCCCCAACGGCTGCATACTTGAGCTCGATCTCCAGTCGGCGCCCGTGGAAACCAGTGGTTTCGACCCCTTCGTGCTGATCAACGGTGCGGGTAAGCCACTGCTGCTGCGGGAGGCGGTCGAGGGCCTGCATCGGGCCGCCGAGGATCCTCGGGTCGCGGGCCTGATCGCCCGCATCCAGATTTCGGCGACTTCCCCGGGTCCGGTCCAGGAACTGCGCGAGGCTGTCGCGGCATTCTCGGAGCTCAAGCCGTCCCTCGCTTGGGCCGAGACCTACCCGGGAACCCTGTCCTACTATCTGGCCTCGGGTTTTCGTGAGGTGTGGATGCAACCGTCGGGAACCCTCGGCTTGGTGGGGTTCGCCACCAGCGCGCTCTTCCTGGGCGACGCACTGGCCAAGGCCGGCGTCCAGCCACAGTTCGTCGCGCGCGGCGAGTACAAGTCGGCGGCCAACGTCTTCACTCAGGACGGCTACACCGACGCGCATCGTGAAGCTGACAGCCGACTCGTCGAGAGCCTGCACGCGCAGGTGTGGCAGGCAGTGTCGACCTCCCGCGGAATCGAACCGGCTGCGCTGGACGCCCTGGCAGACAAGGCACCGTTGCTGCGTGAGGACGCGGTGGCAGGGGGCCTGATCGATCGTGTCGGGTTCCGAGACGAGGCCTACGCACGAATCACCCAATTGGGCGCGCCGGATTCGGAGTCCGATATCGCCGACGCCGACGGCGAAGACGCCCCGCCGAGGTTGTTCCTGACGCGCTATGCGAGGGCCAAACGGCCGTCGGTACCGGTGCCGGGGCTCAAGAAGCGGCCGACGATCGCCGTCGTCACCTTGGCCGGTCCGATCGTCAGCGGGCGAGGCCGCCAGATGTCGCCGTTGGGCTCCCCGAGCGCCGGCGGTGACACCATCGCGGCCGCTCTGCGAGACGCTGTGGCCGACCACGATGTCGCCGCGATCGTTCTTCGGGTGGACAGTCCCGGTGGATCGGTGACCGGATCGGAAACGGTGTGGCGCGAAGTGGTCCGCGCCCGGGCTGCAGGCAAGCCGGTGGTGGCGTCGATGGGCGCCGTGGCGGCATCCGGGGGCTACTACGTCTCGATGGCTGCCGACGCGATCGTTGCCAATCCCGGCACCATCACCGGTTCGATCGGTGTGGTCACGGGCAAGCTGGTAGCGGCCGAGCTCAAAGGGCGCCTCGGTGTGGGATCCGACGGGGTGCGCACTCATGCCAACGCCGACGCCTGGTCGGCCAATGCGCCGTTCACTGACGAGCAGCAAGCCCTGGTCGAGGCTGAAGCGGATCTGTTCTACACCGACTTCATCGAGCGGGTGGCCGATGGTCGGAACCTGAGCGTCGAGGAGGTCGACAGGGTCGCGCGGGGCCGGGTGTGGACTGGGGCCGACGCCGTGGAGCGCGGTCTGGTCGACGAACTCGGCGGCCTGCGTACCGCGATGCGGCGAGCGAAGGTTCTTGCCGGAGTCGATCCGGACGACAAAGTGACCGTCAAGAACTTGCCGGGCTCCTCGCTGCGCGACATGTTGTGGCCCAAACCTTCTTCGCAGCCTGCCGCTGCATCCCTGCCCGACGCAGTGGGTGCTTTGGCAGTGGCAACGGCGGCAGGGATCGTCGACGGTACGCAGCGCTCCTTGAGCGGGGCCAACGCGTTGTGGCTGGGTGAGTGGCGGTTCTAGCCCGTCGGAGCGGGGATGCTTGCGCTGACGTAGATGATCCCGCCGAGTAAGTCGTCGCCCTCATCGGGGGACGGGGGTAGCCCGTACTTCGCGAACAGTTCGTCACGGGCTGAGCCTTCTACCTGCCAACCGCTGTGGCGCAGGTACTCCATCACGTGGCTGCGTTGCCCCGCATATACCAGTGACGGTATGTCGACGTCGAGACCGTGTTCAGCCAGCGGCGCCGACATTTCCCGGGCCTTCTCGGTGTTGAAATCCATTATTCCCGGTGCGTATTCGGTGCCCACCGTGCTGCCCACCGCGGATTGTCTGGTGATCAGGTCGAACAGGCGGTCCTGGGCGTCCGGTGGTAGGTAGATCAGCAGCCCTTCGATCAGCCATGCCGTCGGTTGCGATGCGTCGAAGCCCGCGGTCTGCAGCGCCGTTGGCCAGTCTTCGCGTAAATCGATCGACACCGTGCGGCGGGTCGCAGTGGGTGTGGCGCCGAGGTCAGCCAACGTCTGGGATTTGAAGGCGATCACGTCGGGCTGGTCGATCTCGTAGACCACGGTGCCATCAGGCCACGCCAACCGGTAAGCACGCGCATCCAGCCCGGATGCCAGAATGACCGCTTGCCGCACACCGCTAGCGGTGGCTGCCATCAGGTAGTCGTCGAAGAACTTGGTGCGCACAGCCATCGAATCGATCATCGATTGCGCTTGCTCGGGGGAACGGCCAGGAATCTGAGACAGGTCGAGCTTGCCGTCGAGCAGGTTGGTGAAGAAATCCAGGCCTACCGCTCGGACCAGAGGTGCGGCGAATGGATCGTCGATCACCGCATCCTCGGATGTGGAGGCGAGGGCTCGGGCTGCGGCGACCAGCGTTGCTGTCGCGCCGACACTGGAGGCGAGGTCCCAGGTGTCGTTTTCGGTGCGTGGCATTGCCGGCCTCCTGCAGAATCGAATTTAGTTAGGTCAAGTAACGAGCTGATTCGACTGTACGCTTCTGGCCGGAGAGGCCGATTTGCGCTCCTTGGCGCTCACCCGAGCGCGCAGCGCTCGTCGGTGCCGATCAGTTGGACACTCGGATTCGGGGCGCAGAAGGTGCAACTGTTAGTCTCGTAAGCTGCTTGACCGCGTGGCTCGCGCAGGCCGTGTACCTGCTCGTGTCGTCGCGCGCGCCACTTAACGCCATACCTGACTAAGACCGCTGGTTACGCCAGCCAAAGAGCACGCCGCGATCGTCAGCTCGGCCGTGCAGGAGGAAAGAGTGCTCTCGGCTTTCATCTCTTCGCTCAGAACCCCGGACCTGAGGCGAAAGATCCTGTTCACGCTGGGCATCGTCGTGCTCTACAGGATCGGCGCATCGGTGCCGTCCCCAGGTGTCAACTATCCCAACGTGCAGCAATGCATCACCCAAGTCAGCGGGGGTGAGTCGGGGCAGATCTACTCCCTGATCAACCTGTTCTCCGGCGGTGCACTGCTGCAGCTGTCGGTGTTCGCGGTGGGCATCATGCCCTACATCACCGCCAGCATCATCGTGCAGTTGTTGGGTGTGGTGATCCCACGCTTCGAGCAGCTGCGCAAAGAGGGCCAAGCAGGCCAGGCGAAGCTGACGCAGTACACCCGATACCTGGCGATCGCACTAGCGCTGCTGCAGGCCACCAGCATCGTGGCGCTGGCAGCCAATGGTGGGCTGCTGCAGGGTTGCTCACTCGACATCATCGAGGGCCAAGGCCAGGGCCTGAACCTCACCACCCTCGCCGTGATGGTGATCGTGATGACCGCCGGCGCGGCACTGGTCATGTGGATGGGCGAACTCGTCACCGAGCGTGGCGTCGGCAACGGCATGTCCCTAATGATCTTCGCCAGCATCGCCTCGGCAATCCCCGGTGAGGGCAAGAGCATCCTGGACAGCCGCGGCGGCACAGTCTTCACCATGGTGTGCATCGCCGCCCTGGTCATCATCATCGGCGTGGTGTTCGTCGAGCAGGGCCAGCGCCGCATCCCGGTCCAGTACGCCAAACGGATGGTTGGTCGCCGCATGTACGGCGGTACCTCGACCTACCTGCCGCTGAAGGTCAACCAGGCAGGCGTCATCCCAGTGATCTTCGCGTCCTCGCTGATCTACATCCCGCACCTGATCACGCAGCTGATCACCAGCGCCAGCGCAAACCCGAGTGCGGGGTGGTGGCAGACGTTCGTCGCCGAATATCTGACCGACCCGAGCAGCCCGGTCTACATCGCGATCTACTTCGGGCTGATCATCTTCTTCACCTACTTCTACGTGTCGATCACCTTCAACCCCGACGATCGCGCAGACGAGATGAAGAAGTACGGCGGCTTCATCCCGGGCATCCGACCAGGCAAACCGACCGCGGACTACCTGCGGTACGTCCTGTCCCGAATCACCCTGCCGGGCTCGATCTACCTGGGCACTATCGCCGTTCTGCCGAACGTCTTCCTCCAGGTGGGCAACACTGGTGCGGTGCAGAACCTTCCGTTCGGCGGCACGGCCGTCCTGATTATGGTCGGCGTGGGCCTCGATACTGTGAAACAAATCGAAAGCCAACTCATGCAGCGCAACTACGAGGGGTTCCTGAAGTGAGAATGGTGTTGTTGGGACCCCCAGGCGCCGGAAAGGGAACCCAAGCGCAGAAGTTGGCCGACCATCTCGATGTCCCGCAGGTCTCCACGGGTGACTTGTTCCGGCACAACATCAGCAACGGCACCGAGCTCGGGCTGCAAGCCAAGAAGTACCTCGATGCCGGTGACCTCGTTCCGGCCACTCTGACCAACGCCCTGGTCGATGACCGGCTCAACGACGCTGATGTGGCTACCGGATTTATTCTCGACGGGTACCCGCGCTCGGTTGAGCAGGCCGAAGCCCTCGACGCCATGCTCAAGAAGCGCGAGCTCGCGTTGGACGCGGTGCTGGAGTTCCGGGTGCCTGAAGAGGAACTCGTCTCCCGGCTCAAGGGGCGCGGCCGTGCCGATGACACCGAAGACATCATCCGCAACAGGTTCAGGGTCTACCGCGACGAGACCGCACCGCTGCTGGACCACTACAGCGGGGTGTTGGTCACCGTCGACGCGGTCGGTGAGCTCGACGAGGTGTTCGCCCGTGCGCTGAAGGCGCTCGGCCGTTAGCACGGGCCATGATTTCCCTGCGCGGCCGCAAAGTCGTCGGCCAACGCAGCGCTGGTGAACTCGACGCGATGGCCGCCGCGGGCGCACTCGTCGCTGCGGCTCTGGAAGCGGTGCGCCAGGCTGCCGCGCCCGGTGTGTCCACCCTGGAGCTCGACGCCGTCGCGGAGTCGGTGATCCGTGACGGTGGCGCTGACCCGTCTTTCCTCGGCTACCACGGGTTCCCGGCCACCATCTGCTCC
>JBMYXJ010000160.1:0-6194 GCA_049608285.1 Mycobacterium sp.
GTCCCTGAACCGGTGGCGGTCGATGAAGCAGTCGAACTGGCCAAGCAGCTCTCCACCGATGACTCGCCAGGGTTCGTCAACGGTGTGCTTGGGCAGATCATGCTGGTGACACCCCAAATCCGGGCAGCAGCGGCTGCGGTGCAGGGCAGCCACGAAGGCAGCGACGAAGGACCATGATGCGGGTGGGGCGACAGCTTCTGGCGCGACCTGGTCGCGTTCACCTGGAACATCAAAACAGTCGAGGGCCGCGACCAGATCGCCGAGATGCTGGCCGCGCGCCTGGCCGACACCGCCCCCTCAGGTTTCCGTACCCGCGAGAACCCGACCGCAGGAGAATTTGTGGTTCCACGGCGGCAACCTGCACCAATCGCGGCATTACTCGCTGTGCTTGGCGTTGCACCTCAAGGCCCGTTACGAAGACATCCCGACGCCCGTTCTCCAATTGCAAGCCGTGCATCACCTGAGCTGATCCTCAATCGGCTGCGGGTAGCGTGCCTGGCTGAACCCCGGCGCTCGGAGGACCCCAACGTGAAACTCAGGATTGGTAGTACGACTATCACGTCCATCGTCGAGCAGGACCTCACGTTCCTTGCCGAAGTTGTCCCGAACGCGCGGCCATCGGATCTAGCAGGGCTGCCCTGGCTCAAACCTCATTTCGTCGACGCAGACAACGGGATGCTCGGCCTCGTTCAGTCGTTTGTCATCGAACACGGCGGCGCCCGCATTGTGGTGGACACCTGCGTCGGCAACGGCAAGGAAAACCTCTCGATCCCAGCGTGGGCGCACATGAATAGCGACTTTCTCCAGCGCTTCTCCGACGCCGGTTTCCAACCCGCCTCCGTCGACTACGTGGTGTGTACACACATGCACATGGACCACGTCGGGTGGAACACCTACCTGCACGAGGGTCGCTGGAAGCCGACATTCCCCAACGCCCGCCACGTATTTGTCAATGATGAGCTGCGGTACTGGACTACCGAAATTGCGAAGCCGCTCTCCGGCCAGAGTGGCCTCATCGGCGAATCAGACGAGTACAAGACCCCATTTCAACAGACCCAAGCCGCTATCTACGACCAGTCGGTCAAGCCGATTCTCGATGCGGGGCTCGCGCTATTCGTTCACTCGTCGTACACGCTGATGCCCGGAGTGAAGCTCGTTGCGACACCCGGACACACACCGGCCCACGTGTCCGTCGAGATCGACGCGGACGGCCAGAAAGCCTTCATCAGCGGCGACAGCTTTCACCACCCGTGCCAAATTGCGCACCCCGAATGGGCCGCCGATCCTGACACCGACCAAGACGCCAGCACCCAGACCAGGCGCAACATCCTCGCTGAACTCGCCGATTCCGCGACGTACTTCATCGGCACCCACTTCGCAGAGCCCGTCGCCGGCAAAATCGTCACCGACGGCCAGTCTTACCGATTCGATGCGGTAGTGACCCGTTAAGCGCCGCTAAACATCTTGCGCTAAGCGCACTCAAACGTGTGGTGGCCAGACCCTATTGCGCTGTCATAGGTCCAGCGCCGCATAGGTTCGGTGCACGAACTTCGGTTGTGCGCTTTGCAGTTTCGCCAGTGAGCTGTTGCCGGCGACGGCCGTGGCGGCATCGGCGGTCAAGTTTGGGAAATTCTGGACGAGATAGACGAGGACGACGTCTGCTGAGGGGTCGGCCTGCCACCAGGTGCCGTAGGCGCCCGGCCAGGAGAAGGCGCCGGGTCCGCCTGGACCAAAGAGTTGGCGCGACTTTGCCGGGTCGGTCACGACGGAAAGGTTGAGCCCGAAGCCACGGCCGATCCAGTACGGCGCTCCCAAGAAATCGTGGCGCTTCTGCTCATCGGTGAGTCGGTCGGTACGCATCAACGTCACCGACTGTTCGGACAGCACCTGGGTGCCATCGAGTGTCCCGCCGGCAAGCAGCATGCGGGCGAAACGCAGGTAGTCGTCGGCGGTGGACCAGAGTCCCGCGCCGCCGGCGCAGAACGGCGGGTCGACGACCGGTGCGGGTCCCATCGCATCGTCACGTAGCTTGCTGTCGCCGTCGATCTGATACATCGTGGCGGCGCGACGTCGGCCGGCGGTTCCGACATTGAACCCGGTGTCCGACATCCCCAGTGGCGCCAAGATCCGTTGGTTGAGCACCTCGCTCAACGGCTTGCCCTCGATTCGTGACATCGCGATACCCAGAACGTCGGTGGCGTGGCTGTAGGTGAGTCGCTCGCCCGGCTGGTGAGCGAGGGGGAGGTTGGCGAGGTCGGCAAGCCACTGGTCCTGATCCTGCCGCTTGGGCAGCGTGCGGTATGCCGCCGAGAGCGGTCCGCGTACCGAGAACATATAGGCCAACCCACTGCGGTGTGTCATCAGATCCTCGACCGTGATGAGTCGCAGAGCGGGCACGGTGCGATCCAGGCGGCCCCCGGGTTCCGCCAGCACACGCATGTCCGCGAGCTCAGGAAGCCACGTCGCGACAGGGTCGGTCAGGTTGAGCTTGCCTTCCTCGATCAGCGACATCGCCCCGGCTACGGTGACCGGCTTGGTCATCGAGGCGATCCGGAAGATCGTGTCGCGCTGCATTGGCAGCCTTGCGCCGACATCCCGGTAGCCCAGTTCGTTGACCTGCAGCACCTCACCGGATTGCCAAACGAGTGTGACTGCCCCGGCGAGCAGGCCCGCGTCGATAGCCTCGACGATTGAGGCCTTGTTACGGTCGAAGTTCATCGCGCCAGATTAGGGCAGCCAGCCAGCCCGCTGGATTTCGAGTATCCCCACCCCGCAGAGTATGTGGCCATCTCGCTCAGCCGTGGCGCAGGTGCTACGCTGCCCGCAGTTTCGACATCCTTTAACGATCCGTCCCGTGAGGCGGAGAAGGAGGTCCGGCTCACTCGTGGGCTCGCCTGATCACGCCGGTGCTGCTGACCGGGAGCTGATGTCCGCAGCGGACGTCAGCCGAACCATTGCTCGCATCGCTCATCAGATCATCGAGAAGACGGCGCTCGACGCCCCCGATGCCCCCCGTGTCGTGCTGTTGGGCATTCCTACCCGCGGCGTCACACTGGCGAGTCGGTTGGCTCGCAACATCGCTGACTTCAGCGGCACCGAGGTCGCGTGCGGTGCCCTCGACATCACTCTCTACCGCGACGATTTGATGAGTAAGCCCCCCCGTGCGCTAGCGGCCACGGAGATTCCCGAAAGTGGAATCGATGACGCGCTGGTCATCCTCGTCGATGATGTGCTCTACTCCGGCCGGTCGGTGCGTGCGGCTCTGGACGCTCTGCGGGATCTGGGCAGGCCCCGGGCTGTCCAGTTGGCGGTACTTGTGGACCGCGGGCATCGGGAGCTACCTATCCGCGCCGACTATGCCGGAAAGAACGTGCCTACTTCTCGCGCGGATAACGTCAAGGTCCGCCTCCTTGAGGATGACGGCCACGAGGGTGTCCGGATCGCGCCCTACGGAGGGCCGGCCCGCTGATGAGCGCTTGCGCGAAGAAGAGACGACCGCTGATGAGCGCTTGCGCGAAGAAGAGACGACCGCTGATGAGCGCTTGCGAGAAGAAGAGACGCCCGTGAAGCATCTACTTGCCGCGGCCGACCTCGGACGAGACGACGCCACCGCCATTCTTGACAATGCCGACCGGTTCCGGGAGGCGCTGTTGGGCAGGGAGGTCAAGAAGTTGCCCACTCTGCGGGGGCGCACCATCATCACGATGTTCTACGAGAACTCCACCCGCACGCGGGTGTCTTTCGAGGTGGCAGGAAAGTGGATGAGCGCAGACGTGATCAACGTCAGCGCTTCGGGATCATCTGCGGCCAAAGGAGAATCACTGCGCGATACGGCGCTGACCTTGCGCGCCGCCGGTGCCGATGCGTTGATTGTGCGGCACCCGGCCTCCGGTGCCGCCCAGCAGCTTGCGGCCTGGACTGCATTGGTGGACGAGCCTTCGGCGAGTCCCTCGGTTATCAATGCCGGTGACGGCACACACGAACATCCCACGCAGGCACTGCTCGACGCGTTGACGATCCGGCAGCGACTGGGCGCCATCGAGGGCAAGCGGGTGGTGATCGTCGGGGACGTACTGCACAGCCGGGTAGCCCGTTCCAATGTCGCATTGCTGCACACGCTCGGTGCGGAGGTGGTGCTCGTCGCCCCACCGACTTTGTTGCCGGTTGGTGTGGACCGCTGGCCGGTAGCGGTCTCTCATGACCTTGACGCAGAACTCGCGCTGGCCGACGCCGTGTTGATGCTGCGTGTTCAGGCTGAACGGATGAACGGCGCATTCTTCCCCTCGTCCCGCGAGTACTCGGTGCGCTACGGCTTGTCCGAGAAGCGCCAGGCACGCCTGTCTGAGCATGCGGTGGTGTTGCACCCGGGTCCGATGTTGCGGGGCATGGAGATTGCGCATTCGGTGGCGGACTCGTCGCAATCGGCTGTACTGCAACAGGTCTCCAATGGTGTGCATGTTCGGATGGCCGTGCTGTTCCATCTGTTGGCCGGGACCGAGGCGGGCGTACATCCAGCTCGCGGGGGAGAAGGGGTCAGCGCATGACGGAATCTGATCTCGGGTCTATGGACCACCGGCCGGCGTTGATCAGAGGCGTGCGCGCCTACGGTGAGGGCGACGCTGCCGATGTGCTCGTGGCCGATGGCCAGATCCATGCCATTGGCGCAGACCTCGCAGGGGATGGCCGGTCCGAGAACGGCTGGGATGTCATCGACGCTCACGGCCAGATCCTGTTGCCGGGCTTTGTGGACCTGCACACCCACCTGCGTGAGCCCGGTCGAGAGTACGCCGAGGATATCGAAACCGGTTCGGCTGCAGCGGCTCTCGGCGGATATACTGCGGTCTTCGCGATGGCTAACACCGATCCCGTCGCCGACAGTGCCGTGGTCACAGACCACGTGTGGCACCGCGGCCAGCAGGTAGGCCTGGTTGACGTGCACCCGGTCGGCGCGGTAACCATCGGCCTAGAGGGTAAGCAGCTAACCGAGATGGGCCTGATGTCTGCCGGTGTCGGGCAAGTCAAGATGTTCTCCGACGACGGCCTGTGCGTAGACGACCCACTGGTGATGCGTAGGGCGCTGGAGTACGCCACCGGCCTCGGGGTCCTGATTGCCCAGCACGCCGAGGAGCCCCGGCTGACTGTTGGTGCGGTCGCGCACGAAGGCCCGAATGCCGCCAAGCTCGGGCTGGCCGGTTGGCCGCGTACCGCCGAGGAATCGATTGTGGTCCGCGATGCGCTGCTGGCTCGCGACGCCGGCGCTCGCGTGCACATCTGCCATGCGTCCACGGCGGGAACTGTCGAACTCCTGAGGTGGGCTAAGGAGCAAGGGATTTCGATCACCGCGGAGGTCACGCCGCATCATTTACTGCTCGATGACACCAGGCTATACAGCTACGACGGGCGCAATCGGGTGAACCCGCCGCTGCGGGAGGCCAGCGATGCCGTCGCGCTGCGTCAGGCGCTGGCCGATGGCGTCATCGACTGTGTGGCCACTGATCATGCACCGCACGCCGAGCACGAGAAGTGCTGCGAGTTCAACAATGCCCGTCCGGGCATGCTGGGATTGCAGACGGCGCTGTCGGTTGTCGTGGAAACGATGGTCGCTCCCGGTCTGCTGACGTGGCGCGACGTCGCCCGCGTCATGAGTGAAAGCCCCGCCCGCATAGTCGGCTTATCCGATCAGGGAAGGCCGCTAGAGGTCGGGGAGCCGGCGAATCTGACGGTAGTCGATCCCGCCGCCACCTGGACGGTGACCGGACCTGGGCTGGCCAGTCGGTCGGACAACACTCCGTACGAGGACATGACCCTGCCGGCGATGGTCACGACGACCATGCTGCGTGGCAAGGTCACCACCCGTAACGGGGAGGTGCGCTGGTGAACACGCCGACGCTGGTGACCTGGTTGGTCATGGCCAGCCTGTTGGTGCTGGCGATCGCGGTACTGAGCCAGCAGATGGTGCGCGGTTGGCGGCGCCGCGCCCGGCAGCAGGCCAAGATCATCGGCACGCTGCCGTCGCTGCCCGACACCGTAGGTCAGGCGGTCGTCTCTGCGACCAAAGGACTGTACGTCGGAAGCACGCTGGCTCCGAAGTGGAACGACCGTGTCGCCGCCGCAGATCTGGGGTACCGCGCTAAGGCGGTCGTTACCCGTTATCCGGAGGGAATCATGCTGCAGCGCAAGGGCGCCGGGCCAAT
>JBMYXJ010000161.1:0-6128 GCA_049608285.1 Mycobacterium sp.
CCGCACCGGCACGTCCAACTGCGGCGCACCATAGGGCGATTTGCCGCGCAGATCGTCCCGCAACGGCAAGTCGTCCAGCGTCACCCGGAGACCGGGGAAGCCTTCAGGGGTTCGGACAGTCACCTCTCGAACCTCCGGCGCACTGCCTCACCGTGACTAGGCAAGTTCTCGGCCTGCGCCAGGGTGATCACGTACCCGGATACGTCTTTGAGCGCCGCCTCGTTGTAATCGACGACGTGGATGCCCCGCAGGAACGTCTGGACCGACAGGCCGCCGGAGTGCCTGGCACATCCGGCGGTGGGCAGCACGTGGTTGGATCCGGCACAGTAGTCCCCTAGGCTGACTGGCGACCAGGGCCCCACGAAAATAGCTCCCGCAGCACGGATTTGATTCGCAACAGCGCGGGCATCCGCCGTCTGTATCTCGAGGTGCTCGGCTGCGTACGCGTTGACGGTTCGAACCCCGGCGTCAATGTTATCGACCAATACGATCGCCGATTGCTGACCGCTCAATGCCGCTGTCACACGCTGACGATGCTGGGTTGTCTCAAGTTGGCGAGCCAACTCTCGGTCGGTGGCATCGGCCAGTGCGGCGCTGTCGGTGACGAGCACGCTGGCGGCCAACTCGTCGTGCTCGGCCTGGCTGATCAGATCCGCAGCCACGTGGACCGGATCAGCAGTGAAGTCGGCCAGGATCGCGATCTCGGTCGGGCCGGCTTCGGCGTCGATGCCGACCTGCGAACGACAGATCCGCTTGGCGGCAGTGACGTAGATGTTGCCTGGGCCGGTGATCATGTCAACTGGCGCAAGCTCGGTACCAGCACCATCTCCCGGCGCTCCGCTAGCCCCAGCACCATCGGTGTCTGAGCCTCCATAGGCCAGCAGCGCCACCGCTTGTGCACCGCCGACGGCCCATACCTCGGTAACCCCAAGCATCGCGGCAGCGGCCAGGATGGTCGGGTGCGGCAGACCGTCATACTGGGCCTGCGGAGGGCTCGCGATCACCAGTGATTTCACCCCGGCCGTCTGCGCGGGCACCACGTTCATCACCACGCTGGACGGATAGACAGCGTTACCGCCAGGAACGTACAACCCGACCCGATCGACAGGCACCCAGCGTTCAGTCACCGTGGCGCCGGGGGCCAACGTGGTCGTGGTGTCGGTGCGCCATTGCTCAGCGTGCACCGCCCGGGCCCGTTCGATCGCCACCTCGAGCGCCGACCGTACGTCGGAGTCGAGTTCGGCCAGCGACGCGGCGATCCGGTCGGCAGGCACGCGGACCTGGGCCGGTCGAACGCCGTCGAAGGACCCACCGTATTCGAGGGCGGCTTCGGCCCCCCGCTGTGCGACCGCCTCGACTATGGGTTTGACCTTGGGAACGACCGAGTCGACGTCGACGCCACCGCGCGGCAGGGCGCACCGCAGTCGGGCTGCCGACAGTGCGGTATCACGCAGATCTATGCGCCGCAGCAGTCCCGCCGATACATTCACGCTGACCATTGTCCCAGAGCAACACAAATCAGTATCGGAGGCGTCATGTCTGATCGACCCGCCAAGCGCGATCACCCCAACGACGTGCCAGGCGTACCCATGTTGTTTCCACCGTGGTTCGAACGCCTGCAGATCAAGTACATGAACCCAATGCTGCGGCCCTTCTCAAAACGCATGCCCGGAATGGGCGTGATCACACATCGCGGACGCACATCGGGCAAGAAGTACGAAACCATCGTGACGCCTTACCGCAAGGGTCAGGTGCTCGCGGTCGGGTTGGCTCACGGCAAGACGAACTGGGTCAAGAACGTGCTGGCCGCCGGCGAGGCCGACATCCAGATCGGCAAGAAAAGCCTGCATTTGGTCAATACCCGCGTACTGGCAGCGGGCACCATGGACGAGTCGTTGCCGCGGATGGCGCGGGTGGTCGGCAAGCGTTCAGGTGTGTTCGTCGCCGATATCGCCTGAGCTGCTTGCCGGACCGCTACTGGCAGAGACCGTGAAGGGCCGCACTGGCCGCCTCGGCGTTCTCCAGTCGACCCGCCTGTACGGGGTCAGTATTGGGCACACCCGCAGTCGCTGCGGCCCCAATGTCCATCAGCTGGTTGCCGAAGCTTCGGATCTCGCGGGCGAGGTCGGCGGGGGTGGCAGGATCGAGCCGCGCGAGAAGGTACTGGCCGCCACCGTAGAGCGCCACTCGCGCGTTGGCGGCCACCGCAAGAGCGCCGTTGATGTCACCCGATCCGCCTGGCGGCTCAAGGTTGGTATTCACCGCCACACCAGTGCTGACCGTATCGAAAGCCGCGCAGATCGCGGCCTTGGCATCGCTGCGTTGGCTCTCGGTGTACTCCGGCTCGCCTGCCGCGGTGCGAAAGAACGCGAATACGGCCACCCCCAAGGACAGCACGGCCACCCCGAGGGCTGCATACACCGGTCCGCTGCCTGGCGGGGACGCACGCACGCTACAGATCCAAACCGAGATCGAGCGCCTGCACCGAGTGCGTGAGTGCTCCCACGGCGAGGTAGTCCACACCTGTTCCCGCGTACTCCGCCGCAGTGTCCAGCGACAATCCGCCCGACGATTCCAGCTTCGTATCTGGGGAACTCGCATCGCGGCGCTGCACTGCAATCTGGGTCTGCCAGACCGGAAAGTTGTCCAACAGGACCAGTGCGACGCCCTCAGCGAGAACTTCATCAAGTTGCTCGAGTGAGTCGACCTCCACCTCACAAGGAAGATCCGGTGCGGCAGAGCGCACTGCGCGCAAGGCCGCAAGCACCGACCCAGCCGCAGCGACATGATTGTCCTTGATCAGGGCGGCATCTCCCAGCCCCATGCGATGGTTAAGGCCGCCGCCTATCCGCACCGCATACTTCTGCAACAAACGCAGGCCGGGCAGCGTTTTGCGAGTGTCCCTGATCTGGGCTTGGGTTCCAGAGGCGGCATCGACCCAGGCTGCGGTAGTAGTCGCGATGCCCGACAGGTGACAGATCAGGTTGAGCATCGTTCGCTCGGCGATGAGCAGGCCCGGCGTCGTGGCGTGCACAGTGAGCGCAACCGCGCCGGCGGAAAGGCGGGTGCCATCAGACGCACGGTGCTCGACGCGGTACCCGCCGTCCCCCAGCACCTCGTCGAGAACCATCAGTGCGATATCAGAGCCGGCAAGAATGCCGGGTTCCCTGGCCACTATCGATGCAGTCGTCGAGGCATCGGCAGGCACGGTGGCCAGCGTGGTCACGTCCGGCCCATACCGCAGGTCCTCGTCGAGGGCGCGAGCGATGATGGCACGAGCCTCGGCGATCTCGTCGGTGGTTAGCGCCATCAACAACCCACTGCGGCGGGTGCCAGGCTGGCCAACGTGCGGGTCACGCTGATCGCCTGTGCAGGGTCAGTGTCGGGGAAGTCTGAGCGGTGATGGCAGCCGCGAGATTCCGTGCGAGCCAAGGCTGCAGCTGCGACCGCCATCGCAACCGCCGTCAGTGCTGAGTCTTCGAAGTCGTTGCGTGAATTGATTACTCGCGGACTGGCGCTGTCAAGGAGGTCGATCAATTGCGCCAGTCCGTCGCCGCTCCTTACGATGGAGGCATATCGGGTCATTGCCCGCTGCAGGTCGGAGCGGGCCACCGCGGGCCGCACTGGCAGCGCCGGAGTGTCGATCGAGGCCTGGCCGACGTCCGAAGCGTGTTGGGCGGCAACCTGGCCGGCGCGCCCACCAACGACCAGCCCCTCAAGCAGGCTGTTGGACGCCAACCGATTGGCCCCGTGCATCCCGGTCCGGGCCACCTCGCCTGCGGCGAACAATCCCGGGATTGCAGTGCGGCCGAAGACATCGGTCGGCACCCCACCGCAGCTGTAGTGTGCCCCCGGCACCACTGGAATGCTTTGGCGAGTGGGGTCGATACCTGCCTGCCGACATGACGCGTCGACCGTCGGGAACCGCTGGGCAAAGTTTGTGATGGCACGCGCATCGAGATAGACGCAGGGATCTCCGGTGACTGCCAGTCGTGCCTCGACTGCAGCGGCGACCACATCGCGCGGCGCCAGATCGCCCATCGGATGTACGTTCGCGGTAATCGAATTTCCCTGTGCATCAATCAGTTTTGCACCTTCGCCGCGCAACGCCTCGGTGATGAGCGGACGCCGGCCACGTCGTGGCCCGTCAAACAGCATGGTCGGGTGGAACTGAATGAACTCGAGGTCGGTGGCTGGCAGACCGGCCCATATCGCCAGCGCCACGCCATCACCCGTCGAACCCTCCGGGTTAGTGGTGGCCTCGTAGAGATGGCCGAGCCCGCCCGTTGCCAGGATCACCGACGGTGCGTGGATGACACCGGGGCCATCTTCGCTGAGCGCCAGTACGCCAGTCACGGTTCCCGAATCCGTGAGCAACTCCAGGGCGACATGGTTGCGACGGATGTCGAGGTTGGCAGCAGCGTAGTCCAACGCACGCTGCACCTCGGCGCCGGTGGCATCCCCGCCCGAGTGGATGATGCGTCGGCGGGAATGCCCACCTTCCCGCGTCAGCGCCCAACGGCCCGGAGCTGATTCATCGAAACATGCTCCATCGGCGACTAATTCGGATACTGCGCGGTGACCATCCGCCACAATCGAACTAACCGCTGCTGGATCACAGACCCCACCGCCGGCCGCAAGGGTGTCGGCAACATGAGCTTCGACGGAGTCTCCGTTGTCAGATAAGACCTCGGGTAGCACAACGGCGATGCCCCCTTGTGCGTAGAACGTGGCGGTCTCGCCGACCTTGCTCAGTAGCACCACTTGACGCCCGGCCCGATGTGCCGCAAGCGCTGCCGCAATTCCTGCCACCCCCGTGCCGATGATGATGACGTCGGCGCGCTGCCTCCACATTCCGACACCGCCGCAGCCCCAGGTCGCGAGGCGCCTACCTCTGGGGGCAGTCATTCGCCGCCGCCGCCGGGCTGACCAATCTCGATCATCCGCTGCACACTGGCGCGAGCGGCCGCTGCAATATCCATGTCGACAGATACCTCATCGGCACCCTCAACCAGACAGCGCAGCAGTGCCGCCGGGGTGATCATCTTCATGTACTTGCAAGACGCCCGCTCGTTGACAGCCCGGAAGTCGATGCCGGGCGCGGCGCGGCGCAATTGATGCAGCATGCCGACTTCGGTGGCCACCAGAACCTCGCGGGCCTGGGTTTGGCGGGCCGCGTCGAGCATTCCGCCGGTGGACAGGATCTTGACCCGCTCGCGCGGGAATGCACCCTCTCCTGCGAGGTAAACGGCCGAAGTGGCGCAGTCGCATTCGGGATGCACGAACAGCTCCGCTTCGGGGTGGCTGCGGGCCTGCGCGGCGAGCTCATCGCCATTGATCCCGGCGTGCACGTGACATTCGCCGGCCCACACGTGCAGGTTTTTCCGGCCCGTCACACGGCGAACATGAGCACCCAGGAACTGGTCGGGGCAGAACAGAACCTCGCGCTCCTCGGGAATCGAGGCCACAACCTCGACTGCATTGGAAGATGTACAGCAGATGTCGGTCTCCGCTTTCACAGCAGCGGTGGTGTTGACGTAGGAAACGACAACCGCGCCGGGATGCTCTGCTTTCCAGGCTCGAAGCTCTTCGGCGGTGATTGAATCTGCCAGCGAGCACCCAGCCCGCTGATCGGGGATCAGCACCGTCTTGGCAGGCGAGAGGATCTTTGCGGTCTCGGCCATGAAGTGCACCCCGCAGAACACGATCGTTCCCTCAGTCGCTTCAGCGGCGATTCGCGATAGCGCCAACGAGTCACCGACGTGATCGGCAACGTCCTGGATTGCCGGCAACTGATAGTTGTGCGCCAGCAGAGTCGCGCCGCGCAGCTCGACGAGCCGGCGTACCTCAGCGGCCCACTCCGCGTCACCGTCGACCCCGGAAAAACCACCTGGACCATCGACGACGCGGTCGATCAGATGGCTAGCGGGCAACTGATCGACGATCGTCATCTCCGCCTCCTTCACTCCATCGAGGTTTTCGACTTATAATCGAAAACATGCCCCATATTAGCACTGACCACGAAGTGCTGGCTGCCGTGTTCCAGGTTCGCCAGAGCGAGCGGCCCAGTGCCAGCAAGAAACCTGCACTTCATGCGCTTTTGTGGCAGCGCGCACTCAGCCCCGAGC
>JBMYXJ010000162.1:0-6093 GCA_049608285.1 Mycobacterium sp.
TCGAGCAGTTGGGGTTCCCCGGCTATTTCCTGGTGGTACACGACATCACCCGATTCTGCCGGCTCAACAATATCCTGGTTCAGGGAAGGGGTTCGGCAGCCAACTCGGCGGTCTGTTATGCGCTGAAGATCACCAATGTCGACCCGGTTGCCAACGAGTTGCTGTTCGAACGATTCCTGTCGCCGGCCCGTGACGGTCCGCCCGATATCGACATCGACATCGAATCTGACCTGCGCGAGAACGTGATCCAGTACGTCTACCAGCGTTACGGACGTGAGTACGCTGCCCAGGTGGCCAACGTGATCACCTACCGCAGCCGCAGCGCGGTGCGGGATATGGCTCATGCACTGGGATTTTCCCAAGGGCAGCAGGATGCCTGGAGTAGGCGGATCAGTCGATGGAACGGCCTTGCAGACTCACCCGACATCGAGGGTATTCCGGATCAGGTGGTCGACCTGGCTATGCAGATCTCAAACCTTCCCAGGCACTTGGGTATCCACTCCGGTGGCATGGTGATCTGTGACCGTCCGATTGCCGACGTGTGTCCGGTCGAGTGGGCGCGGATGGAGCACCGCAGCGTGTTGCAGTGGGACAAAGATGACTGCGCAGCAATCGGATTGGTGAAGTTTGACCTGCTTGGTTTAGGTATGCTCTCGGCTTTGCATTACGCCATTGATCTAGTGGCCGAGCACAAGGGCATAGAAGTGGATCTGTCCAGGCTGGACCTGGGTGAGCAGGCAGTGTACGAGATGTTGCAGCGAGCGGACTCCGTCGGAGTGTTCCAAGTGGAGTCACGGGCGCAGATGGCCACCTTGCCCAGGCTGAAGCCGCGAGTGTTCTACGACCTGGTGGTCGAGGTGGCGCTGATCCGCCCAGGTCCGATCCAAGGCGGTTCGGTACACCCTTACATCAGGCGGCGCAACGGACTCGAGAAGGTCACCTATGACCATCCTTGCATGGAGTCGGCGTTGCGAAAAACACTGGGAATACCTCTATTCCAGGAACAGCTCATGCAACTGGCCGTCGACTGCGCTGGATTCTCCGCGGCCGAGGCTGACCAATTGCGCCGTGCGATGGGGTCGAAACGCTCGACGGAGAAGATGCGGCGGCTGCGCAACCGCTTTTTTGACGGGATGGCCGAACTGCACGGCGTCACCGGCGAGGTAGCCGAACGAATCTACGAGAAGCTGGAGGCCTTCGCCAACTTTGGTTTTCCGGAAAGCCATTCGCTGAGTTTCGCGTCGCTGGTGTTCTACTCGTCCTGGTTCAAGCTGCACCATCCAGCAGCGTTCTGCGCCGCGCTCCTGCGGGCGCAGCCGATGGGTTTCTACTCCCCGCAATCGCTTGTCGCCGATGCCCGCAGACACGGTGTCGTTGTCCGGGGTCCAGATGTCAATGCCAGCCTCGCCCACGCCACCCTGGAGAACCATGGCCTGGAGGTGCGACTCGGGCTCGGCAGCGTTCGTCATCTGGGCGATGAGCTGGCTAAGAGTTTGGTCGACGAGCGGAATATGAATGGCCCCTTTGTTTCTCTGCTCGACCTGACCGGCCGGTTGCAACTTTCTGTGCCCCAGACCGAGGCGCTGGCCACCGCGGGGGCGCTGGGTAGCTTCAGGGTCTCCCGACGGGAGGGGTTATGGGCCGCAGGCGCTGCCGCCACGCAACGACCTGATCGGCTACCGGGGGTTGGATCGGCGTCGCACGTCCCGTCGCTGCCCGGGATGACTGAATTGGAGCTGGCGGCAACCGACGTGTGGGCGACCGGAGTTTCACCGGACAGCTATCCGACCCAGTTTTTGCGCGACGACCTTGCGGCACTGGGCGTGGTTCCCGCCGACCAGCTGTTGTCGGTGTCTGACGGCACCCGGGTGTTGGTGGCCGGGGCTGTCACACATCGGCAACGGCCGGCCACCGCGCAGGGCGTAACCTTCATGAATCTCGAGGACGAGACGGGGATGGTCAACGTGCTGTGCTCACCGGGGATATGGTCGCGGCATCGCAGGCTGGCGCAGACGGCCTCGGCGCTGGTGGTTCGCGGCATCGTGCAGAACGCCACCGGCGCGGTCACCGTGATCGCCGACCGGATGGACGAACTCAGCATGCGGGTAGCTTCGCGGAGCCGCGATTTCCGCTGAGCTGGCCTGCCGCCACGCGCGTTAACACGCGCCGCGCCACGAACCCTGACAGGTGGCACGCGTTCGCCGGACGATGGCGACAATCCCGCCAAATGTAGGCTCAACGGATGTCATTGAACCTGTCCGCCGATGAAGTCCTGACTACCACCCGCTCGGTGCGTAAACGGCTTGATCTCGACAAGCCGGTCTCACGCGACGTGCTGATGGAGTGTCTTGAGATCGCGCTGCAGGCGCCCACCGGGTCGAACAACCAAGGCTGGCAATGGGTGTTCGTCGAAGACGCGGAGAAGAAGAAGGCACTCGCCGACATCTACCGGACCAACGCGACGCCCTATCTCTCGGCGCCTAAGCCCACACACGGTGACATTCGCGACGAGCAGCAGCCGCGCGTCTTTGACTCCGCGATGTACCTCAACGACCATTTCCATGAAGTTCCCGTGATGCTGGTCCCCTGCTTGGAAGGTAAGCCCCAAGACACCCCTTCCGGTCACAGCGCAGGGTTTTGGGGTTCCCTGCTGCCGGCGGTGTGGAGCTTCATGCTGGCGTTGCGTTCTCGTGGGTTGGGGTCTGCCTGGACGACGCTGCACCTCCTTGGCGACGGCGAGCGTCAGGCCGCCGAACTGCTCGGTATCCCGTTCGGTGAGTACAGCCAGGCTGGGCTGTTCCCGATCGCGTACACCAAGGGCACCGACTTCCGCCTAGCACGGCGGCTCCCGGCTGCCCAGCTGAGCCACTGGGACACCTGGTAGCGCCGCCGACTAGCGCTTGCGCGAGGAGCATGTGACAGACGAGCGCTTGCGCGAGGAGCATGTGCCCCGCTGGTCACACTGCTCCGGGGAATCCCTGCTGACGCCAAGCTTCATAGACGGCGATGGCGGCGGCGTTGGACAAGTTCAGTGACCGTCGTCCACTCAGCATCGGAATCCTGACCCGCGCGGTGATGTGCGGAT
The DNA here is from genome assembly GCA_049608285.1 of Mycobacterium sp. Lineage (GTDB taxonomy): Bacteria > Actinomycetota > Actinomycetes > Mycobacteriales > Mycobacteriaceae > Mycobacterium. Next base: position 3,086 of record JBMYXJ010000162.1, read on the forward strand.
CGGCCAGGGTTGCCGCCTCAAGGCCGGTGGGCTCCGGGCCGAACATCAGCACATCACCGGGTTGATAGCAGATGTCGGCGAATGACGTTGTGGCGTGCGCAGTGAAGGCGAAGACGCGGGCCGGCGCCAGCGCCGCCCAGGCGGCTGGGAGGTCGGGGTGCACGGTCACCGAAGCCAGGTCGTGGTAGTCGAGCCCGGCTCGGCGGAGCTTGGGTTCGGACAGGTCAAAACCCAGCGGTTGGACCAGATGCAATTCGCACCCGGTGCCTGCCACCATCCGGATCGCGTTGCCCGTATTGGCGGCGATGCGTGGCGAGTAGAACATCAGGCGACACCAAACCATGTTTGCCTCCGAAGATGTGAGTCCTTGGAAGGGTACGGCTGTCAAGGTCGACCGGGGAATCCGCCAGCGTCGAGCGCCAGCGCGAGCTGATACAGAGTCAAATCCGGGTTGGGTCGGCTTCGCGCCGGGGCCGTTCGGGCGTTGTCGTCGGGTACTGCGCGGGCTCGCTCAGATACCGCCCATACCGCCCATACCGCCCATACCGCCCATACCGCCCATACCGTCCACACGGCTCACACCGCCGCTCATATCACCCATGCACTGGGGTGCAAAGGAACGGGTTATGCAGTATGTGATGCAAGCGGGCCCGTGGAAGCCCATAACGCAGCCCGACGCGGGGTCCGCGGGAGTGCTGGGTGGCGGTGCGGGGGTACTACTGGGTTGAGCCACGGCGGTCGGGGCGCCGAGGATTGCCGACGCTGCCAGGATGCTGCCGACGATGAGCGGCCGGATAGTGTTCATCTTCAAAATGGTAGGCGCGTTGCCCCTGGTTAGGGGTGGTTGTCGCGGAGTGGAACATCACGATGAACACAACTAGGTCATCCTCTTGGCCATCGACGGCGCTCGCTGGACTGCCTGTGCGAACATCCAGCTGCCGTCTCTTGCGATAATGCTCGCATGGTCGAGCAGAGCATCTGGATGCAGAAGGTCTCGGCCGATCCTGGACATTCGCACTGGTACGTCGAGCGCTTCCGTGCCATGGCGCGCGCCGGTGACGATCTGGCCGGTGAGGCTCGTTTGGTGGATGCGATGGCGCCTCGCGGTGCCCGCATCCTCGATGCCGGCTGCGGACCGGGACGGCTGGGCGGCTATCTGGCTACCGCGGGTCACGACGTGGTTGGTGTCGATGTCGACCCGGCGCTTATCGAGGCAGCCGAACAGGACCATCCTGGGCCGCGCTGGCTCGTTGGCGACCTCGCTGAGCTAGATTTGCCGGCCCGGGGTATCGCCGAGCCGTTCGATGTCATCGCGTCGGCCGGAAACGTCATGACATTTCTTGCCCCGAGTACCCGAGTCCAAGTGCTGAGCCGGCTGCGCGCTCACCTTGCGGACGACGGTCGAGCGGTGATCGGCTTCGGCGCGGGTCGCGATTACGATTTTGTCCAGTTTCTCGCTGACGTTGCAGATGCTGGGCTCGTGCCCGACCTGCTGCTGTCCACTTGGGACCTGCGCCCATTCACCGATGATTCCGACTTTCTTGTCGCTTCCCTGCGGGCGGCGCCGTTTGGGTCCGTCGCCGACGGTGTGGGTGGCCGATGATGGCTGACAAGAGGCTGTCTCGGTTTGCCCTATCGAACTGGCCGGTTGGCTGGAAAGTACTTGCCATCGTCGTGGTGCCCCTGGTGCTGGCCGTCGTGCTCGGCGGCTTGCGTATCTACTCCAGCGCGACTGCGGCAGTGCAGCTACGTGCGGCCGCCGAGCGCGCCGACATGGTGCCCGCCGTTGTCGATTACCTCGCTGCGCTGGAGGACACGATGATCGCGGCGACCGGGGGCGGAGATACCCAGGCCGCGCTGACGATTTTCGATTCGCGCAGGACCGACCTCCGAGAGCAACTGGCCGACACCGAGGTACCCGACAGTGTCGGGCTGGCCACGAACACACTGCTCGACGACGGCCAGGACCTGCTCGGCACGGTCATGGGCAACGCCGACGATCTGCGGGGGTGGGTGATGACCTATGCGGCACTGCTGATCGCCGCCGAGACCGCCATCACCGGCCTGGTGGCCGACGACACCGCCCTGGTGGCCGACGACCGGACTGTCCGGTTTCAAGCCAAAGCGCTGTCGGACGCTGTCGGCGCTCGCGGGCAGATGGTGATGCAGCAACTGCTGGTCAACCGTGGCGCTGACCTTCCCCAGCCGGTCCTGCGCTCGACCATGCTCACACTGGCTGGCGCCGAGCCCTCAACGGTGTCGGTGATGAGTGCTTACCTCGGTGGCGGGACAGCCGGTGCAGAGGCGCTGCGATCGGCGACGGCCGACCGGATGTTCGTGATATCCGATCCGGCGTCCGTGCTCGTCGGGAACCCCGGATTGCTGGGGTCCCAACAGGTCACCCGAGATATCGCCGCCGGCGTGATCGCCGAGACCGCCCAATCGATTCCGGCGACAGTCGACCAGCGGGCGGACGACGCGCGGATTGCCGCGATCCGCGACTCTGTACTCGTGGTCGCCGCGATCGCGATCGCGCTCCTACTCATTGCGCTGCTGGCTCGCTCGCTGGTACTTCCGCTGCGCACGCTGCGTGACAACGCACTCAAGGTGGCACACAGCGACCTGGCTCATGAATTCGAACACGAAGGCAGTGGCGGCAAACCCTCCCCGGTGCAGCCGTTCCCGGTGCACACTTCTGAAGAAATCGGTCAGGTCGCGTACGCTATCGACGAATTGCATGAGGAGGCAGTGCAATTCGCCGGCGCGCAGGCCCGCCTTCAGGTCCAGGTTACCGGCATGCTCGAGACGCTGTCGCGACGCAACCAGTCGCTGATCGATGAGCAACTCGCCGTTATCGATCAACTTGAGCGCAACGAAGAGGACCCAGACAGGCTCGCGAGCCTGGTGCGGCTCGACCATCTCGCCGCTCGAATGCGGCGCATCGGCGCCAACGTGTTGGTGCTGGCCGACGTGCGAACTCCCCGCGAGGAGCCCGGCCGGGTGCCGGT
>JBMYXJ010000163.1:0-6092 GCA_049608285.1 Mycobacterium sp.
TCGAAGGCGTCAATGTCGAAGTCAGCGCCGAGCTCACGATTCACCACCGCAAGCACATTGCGATTGAACCGCGCCGTCACCCCGGCGCTGTCGTCGTAGGCTCGGACGAGCCGGCCGGTGTCCTTGACCAGATCGGTGCCCAACAGCAGGGAGTCTCCAGGCTGAAGTAGATCGAAAACCGAAGCCAGGAACTCGGCGCGCGGACCCGGCTCCAAATTGCCGATCGTGGAACCCAGAAAAGCCACCAGCCGGCGACCGACGTTGGGGATCTTTCCCAGATGTTCTTCGAAATCACCACACACGGCGGCTATTTCGATGTCTGGATATTCTTGCCCGATCGCTGCCCCGGCTGCGCTCAGCACGCTGGCATCCACATCGAAGGGGATGAACCGAAGCAGCGATCCCCGGTTCTGCAGCGCGTCGAGCAGCATTCGTGTCTTCTCCGAAGTCCCACTGCCCAATTCCACGAGTGTGTCCGCACCCGAGGCAGCAGCGATCTCGCCTGCATGCGTGCGCAGGATCTGCGCCTCAGCTCTGGTCGGGTAGTACTCGGGAAGCCGGGTGATCTGGTCGAACAGGTCACTTCCTACGGAGTCGTAGAACCACTTGGGCGGCAGAGATTTCGGAGACTTGCCCAGACCGTCGCGGACGTCTCGGCGCAGCGCCTCTTCGGCGGCGTCGGCGGCAAGATAGTTGGAGATCGACCAACGCGAAGAAGTCATCATGGTCCCTTCAGCGGCGTGAGCTGCAAGTGCGCGTCGGCTATCTGTACCAAGTGCCGATCCGGAATCTCCTGCCAGCGAGGATCATCATCGTAGGGTTCGCTGGCCAGCACGACACCGTCGTCTCGGCGCAACACCGACAGGGTGTCACCCCATGTGGTGGCCACGAGGCGCGAGCCGTCGGCGGCCAGAATGTTAAGTCTGGCTTCAGGATCATCGGCTGCCACCTCGACGATGGTGTCGGCGAGCACATCCACACCGCGTCGAAAGATCAGCGCGGCCAGCAGAGCGCTGTCGTTGGTCGACTCCGCGTGCGCAGAGGCCGGCAGCACCGCCCGGTCGACGATTCCGTTGTGTGACAGCAGCCATGTCCCATCAGTGAACGGCGCGGAAGCCGACGGCTCTATCGCCATCCCCACGCTGGCCGAGCGCACCGCAGCCACCACGCATCGACTTGTCAGAGCGGGCGCCACCGAGGCAAACGACGCATCACCCCACAACGGCGAGGCGCTACGCCACCGCCGCGGCTCCGCATGATCGGCACCGCCTTCGGGGCCGCACCCCGAGTCGTCCCCTGCCCTTCGGGCGTGAGCCCAGCGCTCCTGCCCCGGAGGGTCGAAGAAGCCGACGCCCCAACCGTCGGCGTTCATCCGGCCGTGCTTCTGCCGACGTGGCGCGTAGGACTGGACCAGTAGCCCCGAGGGTTGATCGAGAACCAGCGATGCCACTGACACCGGGGCACCTAACCAGCCCAGATGCCTACACATGCGCATCCCAGGCCAACCGCACGCCGGAGAATATCTGCCTGCGGATCGGATGATCCCAGTTGCGGAAACTGGGTCGCAGAATGCCTGACGCGACCGCCCATGAACCACCGCGCAACACCCGGTAGTCCCCGGCACCGGGAGGATCGAGCGAGAGGTCACCGATGTCGAAAAACGGTTCGGAGTACCGGTCGTAGATCATCGGGGTGAACCCTGGCCAAGGCCGCAACGGCGAAGTCGTCCATTCCCAAACGTCGCCCAGCATCTGTTCGGCCCCGTACGCCGACGCACCTGCAGGAAAGGCGCCGACCGGCGCCGGACGTAGCGCCCCACCCCCGAGGTTCGCCAGATCGACGGTGGGTTCCGCAGAGCCCCAAGGGTATCGACGCCGCGAACGCGTCAACGGATCCCACGCGCAGGCCTTCTCCCACTCCGCTTCGGTGGGCAGGCGCGCACCCGACCACGCCGCGAAGGCCTCGGCCTCGAAGAACGTGACATGCTGCACGGGTTCGTCATCCGGGATGTCCTCGACATGGCCGAAGCGGGTGCGCGTGCCGTCACCGTTCCAAAACAATGGAGCCGTCAAACCCGCCCTCTGACGATGAGCCCAACCCACCTCCGACCACCAGCGGGGCTGCTCGTAGCCGCCGTCGTCGATGAACTCCCGCCACTCACCGTTGGTCACCGGGGCCCTGCCGATACGAAAGGCTGGGATGTCGACAACGTGGGCAGGACGTTCGTTGTCCAGCGAGGAGGGCTCCACCGTGGCGTCCACCCCGAGAACGAACGGGCCCGCAGCCACCGGCACCGATGTCCCGGCCACCCCGGCTCGCCCAGCGGGCAAGGCGGCCCCACGACCGAGCAGGGGCGCACCAGATCGCATATTCAGCGCCTGAAGCATCGTCTCGTCGTGTTGGTTCTCATGGCTGACCACCATCGCGAAGGTGAAGACGTCGGGATGCCCGTCCGGGAGCGCCTCCAAAGCATCGAGTGCCCGACCGCGCACGGTTGCACAGTAGGCACGAGCGTCGGCCGGGGGCAGCAATGGTAGGTCGACTCTGCTGGCCCGGGAGTGCACGAACGCGTCGTAGAGCTTGTCGACCTTCGGAGCCAGCAATCCCGGCCGGTTCGGGTCGCCGCCGCGGAGGAGCCACAGCTCCTCCTGCTGGCCGACGTGGGCCAGGTCCCAGACCAGTGGACTCATCAGTGGGTCGTACTGACGGCGCACCTCAGCGTCATCAAAATCGATGAGGCTCAACGTGCGGTTCCTTGCCGCGGCCAGTTGGCCGGCGAGCACGTCACGTGCGGTCATAGCTGCCCCCGCCCCGCGCCGTGACCGCCCCTGAGACCCCGTACTTTTCGGTCATGTCGGCGAAGTCATCCGCCGGACTGCGTCCCTGCTCGACCGAACCTAGGAGCAGACGCATGGATTCCTCGAGTTCGGAAGGCACACGTTCGGCCACAGCCTGCACACAGCGCAGGGCAGCGCGGTGCAATCGGCGGTCCGCAAGACCAACCTGGGCGGCGCAATCCCATGCTGTGGCCACCGACTCGGTTGCCTCGGCGGCGATATCAGCGGCTGCTGGGTCGTCGAGGAGGGTGGTCAGAGTGAACACCAGGGCAGGCCAGATCGAGTCCGGCACACTGTCCAGGTAACGCACCTCCAGAAATCCGCGTGGCCGCACCGGCGGGAACAACGTGGTGAGGTGGTAGTTCAAATCGGTGACGGTTGGTCGACGCCCGCCCAATACCCGGCCATTAGCCCAGTCCGCGAACGGCACCCATTCCGTGACAGGTATCGGATCCGGGCAATGCACGAGCATGACAGGTGCACGCAAGGCGTAGCGCGTCCAGTCATTGGCAGGGTCTTCGCCACTTTCACCCAGGATCGGCCCACACCGTGCCGAATCCAGTTGGCTCCACACCCGCTGACGGGTAGACCGCCAGCCAGTGAACCGGCCTTCGAGCATCGGGGAGTTCGCGGCGATCGCGATCATCGTCGGCCCCAGAGCGTGCGCCAACCTCACCCGATCGGCCCACCCCGCCCGGGGACCTGCCTCGAGGTTGACCTGGATGGACGCAGTCGAAGTCATCATCGCCGCGCCGGCGGCACCGGTCTGGCTGGCGTGGAAGAACTTTTCCATCGCTTGATAGCGCACCCCAGGATTGACTCGTGCGGGCGGCCGCAAGGGGTCGGCGCCCAGTAGCGCCAGCCCCAATCCGGCCTGTCCGAACGAAGCGCACAGCACCGCCCGGTCTGATCTCATCGCCGCGATAGCAGCCGCCGCATCGCTCAACGGCGGACCCGACAGTTCGACCGCACCACCGGGTTCGACGGTGACCGCGCTGCCGCCCGGCAGCGGCGGAATCGCCGATATCGCCGCAGTCAATTCGTCCCAGCCTGGCCGCCGAGAGGGAAAGGCCAAGTCGTAGCAGTGCGCCTCAATCTCAAGACCGACCCGACCGACCGGACCGTCGGTCAGACAGCCCTCAACAAGGTGCTGTGCGGCGACCTCTGCGTCGGCCAGCGCGGCGGAGCCGGCGCTGGCACCGTCGCATGCCATGGTGCGGGACATTTCAATCCGCCTCCTGGTCATAAACGATCGCTGTCTCGGGACCTATCCTCCAGAACACGCCGGCAACGTCGCACGATTAGCCGGTGTCACGTGGATGACGTACAACGGAATTCGTCGGGCGTTGCGGAGTCGCACTACTGACCGAGGGTGTTCTGCATGGCTCCGGCGAGGACGTTGACCGCCGGACCGCCGTTACCCGACTGACAAACCTTGGCTTGCAGCAAGACATTCTCCCTTTTCCGGGTGGTGACAAAGCAACGGCGGTCGGTGCCGGCTTCCTGCTTGACCCAGTCAGCCTCCGTCGCGCTCGCCGGGCCACCGGTAAACGTCCACACCTGGGTCGTGAAGTTGTCCAGATGCATGGCCGTAGTCTGCCCGTTGCAGCCTACGGTCCGATCGACAACCCGGTGAAATGCGCGGTCGGCGGCATCCGTAGTGGCGAACACACCAACCGCCTGTTTCACCAGGTGCGTCATATCGGTTTCCGATTCTTGGGCAACCGCGCCGTTGAATGACGCCAGGTCGGGGTCGTAGTACACGTCGGGCAAGCCAACGTCAGCCCAGTTATTGCACGCCGGGTTGTCGACATAGAACGCCTGAAATGGGTGCGCGAAAGTCCACCCGAACCCCAGGCGCGCGCCAACGATATTGCTGACCGAGCCCTTCGGAAACACGGCGTAGTTCACCACCCCGGGATCGGACGGCCGCGCTGATGCAGGGGCAGCCAGTGTGAGTGCTAGCCCCACAAATACTGCGAGACTGCCCTCAAGGGCCTTCAAGTCACACCTTGGCCGCGAGTACGACATCGATGTTGCCGCGCGTTGCCTTGGAATACGGGCAGACACCGTGTGCCTTAGACATCAGATCCTCGGCGACACCCAGCTCGAGGCCGGGCATGTAGCCGATCAACTCGGCCGTCAATCCGAACCCGCCCTCGGAGTCCTTCCCGAAACCGATCTTGGCGGTGACGCCGCTGGCATCATCGAGGGCAACTTTCTCGCTCTTGGCGACCAACCGCAATGCACCCATGAAACACGCAGCATATCCAGCCGAGAACAGCAGTTCTGGGTTCACACCTTCCCCATTGCCACCCATCTCCTTCGGGTAGCGGGTGTCCAGATCGATCTTGCCGTCGGTGGATTTCACGTGGCCGTCGCGGCCTCCATCGGTGGCAGTGGACTCTGCTGTGTAGACGACGTCGATGCTCATGAGTTCGATCATGCCAGCCGAGAGATCCGAGCGGGTCAGCCCGTGCGGCTACCGCGGCCAAAGCCCTCGACGTCGGACTGCCCTGGCACGGACCCCCCTATCTGTCTGGGCCGGCATGCCAATCCCCATAGGGGGCCTCGCAGCGAAGCCACACATCGGGGTGGTCATCTCCTCGTCGGCGAGCACCGGGTCACCACCGCCGCCAGGACAACAATCGTGAGCGCAGCCAATTCCGCGCACCCACGCCGGCTCTCGGAACAGCACTCAGCGCGGGAACGAGGCGCTGCCAATACAGTGCGAGCGCTACGGAATTGAGTGCGACCGCCAGCCCGGTCCAAGCAACTGGGGAGGCCCAGACAGCGCGGGAGTCGAAGGACTCAGCCACGGCGCTTCGCACAACCCGGTCACTGGCTGTGTGGTGATCATCAGAGTGATCGTGTGCTGAATGGTCATGCCTGGCTTCAGCCTCCCCGGCATGATCGTGTTCAGAGTGGTCATGTCCTCCACCACCCATCGCGGCATGGTCATGTCCCCCACCCACCATCGCACCATGGTCATGCCCTGCACCGCCCATCACAGCCGCATGGCCTTCGTGACCAGCCGCACCCCCGCTGCCATGGTCATGTCCACCACCGCCCATCGCAGCAGCATGGTCATGCCCTGCACCGCTCATCACAGCCGCATGGCCTTCGTGACCAGCCGCACCGGCGCTGCCATGGTCATGCCCGCCTAGTCCTTCAGCGCCATGGTCGTTTCCGTCGTGGCTGGACGCGTCACCACCGTGGTCATGTCCGCCATGGTCGTGCCCGGCTCCACCGTCA
>JBMYXJ010000164.1:0-6071 GCA_049608285.1 Mycobacterium sp.
TCTGCGGCGACCAACCGTTCGTCGACGCGGGCTCCGAGCGTGTTGATCTCCGCCCACGTCACTTCGGAGTACGGCCGCGTGACACGCGGATCCTCATGCACCCGGGTCACGAGATTGGTGAATTCCAAAAAGGTTTCGCAGGGCTCCGTCGCGCCGGTGATGGGCGCCGCGGACTCCGGATGCGGGGTTGCCGACAGCGGGATGTGGCCTTCGCCGGCGAACAAACCCGAGGTCGGGTCCAAACCGATCCACCCCGCACCCGGGATGTACACCTCGGTCCATGCGTGCAGATCGGTGAAGTCGGCCGTCGGGCCAGACGGCCCATCCAGGGCCTGGACATCGGAGGTCAGCTGGACCAAATACCCTGAGACGAATCGGGCGGCCAGACCCATCTGCCGCAGAATCGAGACGAGCAGCCACGCGGAGTCGCGGCAGGACCCGATGCCGGTGCTCAGCGTGAGATCCGGTGTCTGCACGCCGGGTTCCATTCGCACGCTGTAGCCGACGTCAGCATTAACCGCACGGTTGAGCGCCACCAAGAAGTCGATGGTGCGGGTACCCGAGGCGACGGCGAAGTTGTTCACCCACGCCTCGGTGAGATCTCCGGGGCCTGAGGCCTCACCGTCCTCGTCGACCGGCTTCAGGTAGGGCTTGAGATCCTCAGCCAGCGCCTTCGGGTACTCAAAGCCAGCCGATGAGCCGCCTGCGCGAAGAGCAGAAGGCCAGGTCTCGGCGTAATCCTCGATGAAGAAATCGAACGGATTGATCACTTTCAGGTCAGCGATCAGCCCCACGGTGATCGTCAGGCTGCGCGTACGCGTCGGGAAGACCAGTCGCGCCATGAAATTGCCGAACGCGTCCTGCTGCCAGTTGACGAAGTGATCGGCAGGTTCGACCTGTAGGGAGTAAGCCTCGATCGGCGTGCGCGAGTGCGGCGCCGGACGCAACCGCACGACGTGCGGAAAAACCTCCACGAGCCGGTCGAATGTGTAGCTGGTGCGGTGCTCCAGCGCCACCTTGATACTCATACCGTCAAATCCCATCACACCCGAGGCTGCAACTATTAGCTGTTGACGGTTATGCCCTCTCCAGCTTCTCCGGCTGGGCATCTATTCCCGATTCTTTGCGCTGCTGCGGCGTGATCGGTGTGGGCGCGTCGGTCAGCGGATCGACACCCCCGCCGCTCTTCGGGAAGGCGATAACCTCCCGGATGGAGTCCACACCGGCCAGCAGGGCCACGATCCGATCCCAGCCGAACGCGATGCCGCCGTGCGGTGGCGCGCCAAAGGTAAAGGCGTCCAACAAAAATCCGAACTTGTCCTTGGCTTCATCGCTGTCGATACCCATCATCGTGAACACCCGCTCTTGGATGTCGCGGCCGTGGATGCGCAACGAACCGCCACCGATCTCGTTTCCGTTGCAGACGATGTCGTAGGCGTCGGCCACAGCGGATCCCGGATCGGTGTCGAACGTGGCCACCGACTCCGGCTTGGGTGCGGTGAACGCATGGTGGGGCGCGGTCCACGCCCCCGAACCCACGGCGACGTCCCCAGCGGCGGTGGCCTCGTCGGCCGCCTCGAACAGTGGCCAGTCAACCACCCAGGTGAACGCCCACGCGGCAGGATCAATCAGGTCAAGGCGCTTAGCGATCTCGATCCGGGTGGCACCCAGCAGCGCACGAGCCGACTTCGCCGTCCCCGCGGAGAAAAACACACAATCTCCCGGCCCGGCACCCACGTGATTCGCCAGTCCCTCTCGCTCAGCATCGGAGAGGTTCTTGGCGACCGGCCCACCCAGCTCACCGTCATCGCCGATCAGCACATAGGCCAGGCCCTTGTGGCCACGCTGCTTGGCGAACTCCTGCCACCCGTCCAGAGTGCGTCGCGGCTGCGAAGCTCCGCCCGGCATCACGACGGCGCCGACATGGGCTGCCTGGAACACCCGGAAAGAAGTGCCGGAGAAGTAATCGGTGCACTCAACGAGTTCCAGGCCGAACCGTAGGTCGGGCTTGTCGGAACCGAACCGCCGCATCGCCTCGGCATGGCTGATCCTCGGTAACGGCAGCACAAGGTCATATCCGATCAACGCCCACAATGCCCTGAGGATTTGTTCGGATACCGCGATGACGTCGTCGGCGTCGACGAAGCTCATCTCCATGTCCAATTGGGTGAACTCAGGCTGCCGGTCGGCGCGGAAGTCCTCATCCCGGTAGCACCGGGCGATCTGGTAGTAGCGCTCCATTCCGGCCACCATCAGCAGCTGCTTGAACAGCTGCGGACTTTGAGGCAGTGCGTAGAACGAGCCGGGCTGAAGCCGGGCGGGAACCAGGAAATCACGGGCTCCCTCCGGCGTCGAACGGGTAAGCGTCGGCGTCTCGATCTCCACGAAATCGTGCGCGTCGAGCACCGCCCGCGCGGCGGCATTCACCTTGGAGCGCAACCGAATCGCCTGACCGGGCCCGTCGCGGCGCAGATCCAGGTAACGGTGTTTCAGGCGCGCTTCCTCGCCGGCGGTCTCATCGAGTTGGAACGGCAGCGGGGCACTCTCCCCCAGGACCGTCAGCGAGGTTACGTTCACCTCGACGTCGCCGGTCGCGATCTCGGCGTTGGCATTGCCCTCGGGCCGGATCTCGACGACGCCGGTGACGCTGATGCAGAACTCCGATCGCAACCGATGCGCCTGGGCCAGCACCTGCCCCTCCTCCAGGCCGTCGCGGAACACCACCTGCGCCACGCCAGAGGCGTCGCGGAGGTCGATGAAAATAACGCCGCCGTGGTCGCGCCGGCGCGCCACCCAGCCGGCCAGGGTCACCGTCTGGCCTGCGTCGGCAGCGCGCAACGAGCCGGCGGTGCGGGTGCGCAGCACGAATTACTCCTCAAGTCAGGGATGTCAAAGGACTGCTCAGTGTAAAGGGGCAACCTCGGTAAGGGGGCAACGGCGGCAGCCCCGACTAGACAGCTATCGTGATCTGTCTAGCAACTGCCGGCGGAACGAAAGGCACAAAGACATGGCCAACCGTCACCCCTGCGAGCGAGTCGACCTGGATTTCGTCGACCATGCTCCGTACCGCTTCGTCAGCACAGTCGACCTCGCGATCACACCCGAGCAGCTCTTTGAAGTGCTGGCCGACGCGACTTCGTGGCCTCGTTGGGCAACTGTGATCACCAACGTCACGTGGACCAGTCCGGAACCGCGCGGCGTCGGCACCACTCGCACGGTCGACATGGTTGGCGGCATCACCGGCGACGAGGAGTTCCTGGCTTGGGAACCGTTCACCCGGATGGCGTTTCGCTTCAACGAATCGAGCACCAGCTCCGTCGCCGCCTTCGCCGAGGACTACCACGTCGTACCCACCGCCAATGGTTGCCACCTCACCTGGATCATGGCGATGAAGCCCAACGGCCTGGCCGGCCGGCTTGGCCTGTTCACCGGCCGGGCCGTAATGAGCTGGCTGTTCCAACGGTTTCTGCACAATCTTCGCAAGTACACCGATGAACGGTTCGGCGTGTTGCAGGCCTAGTAAACGCCGTCCGGACGATGGTGCAATGTCCGGCAACAACCGCCACAAGCGAAATCGTATGTGCAAAGCTTGACCCGCCTGGGCTCCAGGCTCGCCGGGCAGAGTTGATGAGGTGGCGTGATGACCTTCAACAAGGGCATGCGGATCGACACGAGCACCGCCTCCAGCACCGGCGGGGGCCGAGCTCCGGGCCGTGGCATGGCGATCGGCGGCGGGCTCGGGGGACTGCTCATCCTGGTGCTGGCACTGTTTCTCGGCATCGATCCCAGCTCGGTCGTCCCGCAGCAGGGGCAGGTGACCAACCCCGGCGTCGAGGCCCCAGCGTTCGATCTGAGCCAGTGCAAGACCGGCGAGGACGCCAACCGCATCGTGCAGTGCCGGGTGGTGGCGACCGGCAACTCCGTCGACCAGGTCTGGGAGCAGCTGATGCCGGGATACACCCGGCCCCAGCTCCAGCTGTTCAGCGGATGGGTCGACACTGGTTGCGGGCCGGCGACCAGCGATGTCGGGCCTTTCTACTGCCCGGTCGACCAGACGGCATACTTCGACACCGGCTTCTTTGATGTGCTGGTAGACCAATTCGGTTCCAGCGGCGGCCCGCTGGCCCAGGAGTACGTGGTTGCTCACGAGTTCGGGCACCATGTGCAAAATTTGCAAGGCGTGCTGGGCCGGGCGCAGCGGAATCCCCAGGGTGCCACCGGCGCAGGCGTTCGAACCGAGCTGCAAGCCGATTGCTACGCCGGTGTGTGGGCGCACTATGCGGCCATCACCAAACAGGAGAGCACCGGTGTGCCCTTCCTAGAGCCCCTCAGCGACAAAGATATCTCCGATGCGCTCTCGGCGGCCTCGGCGGTCGGCGACGACCGCATCCAGGAGGCAGCTACCGGCCGGGTCAATCCGGAGTCCTGGACCCACGGTTCCTCCGAACAGCGACAGAAGTGGTTCACCCGGGGATACCAGACCGGCAACCCCGCTAAGTGCGACACTTTCGCCACCAACGACCTTGGCTAGCCAGGCCCCCGCAATCACCACTGCGCTCAATCACCACTGCGCTCAATCACCACTGAGACAGCTGGCACCGAACGTTGTAGGGGTCGTCCTGCTGCACGAGAACCTGGTCATCGACGGCGATGTCACAATGCGCATTCGGCGCTGCCTGGCCACCGCGCCTCGTGCTGCTCACCGTCAGGATCGCCCACGCCGGGTCCTCGAGCGTGGTTTCGAACACCCACGGCTCACCCGGAGCCAGATTCACCTTCTCCCGCTTGGCGAAGGCATACGCATCAGCGTTGAAGGCTTCCATGCTCGGAGGCTGAGTCGTCAGATAGAACAGGTCGAACTCGTAGGCGCCTGCCGATGTCAGCGTGTACCGGACCTGCTGGCCGTCCGGCTCAGCGTTCGGCTCAGCATTGGCCGTCCCCTGGCTGACCGCCACCGTTGCTGCGGCCGCCATCAGGGCCGCCCCTATCTTGGCTGTCGCTGTTCGCATGTGGGTTACATCGCCGAACGGCACCCGACAGTTACACCCAGTTACTCCCACTCCCGGTCCCCAATCTCACACGCACTGCAGATCTCGTTGACGGCAAACCAATCCCTCGGCTATCGACAGGTTAACGCGTTCGTCACATACAGACATTTTCTAGAAACACGGGCGATCTAGCGTCCGGTTTCGACACCAGTCGCGGTGTCGTCGTTCTTGCCTCCGAAGTGTTCAGCAGTTACCCCAACTCAACGCCTCATCAGGGCATGAGCGCCGTTGATACCCAGAAAGGCCGGTCATGCAACAACCCCGACGCTCCTCCTTGAAACGATCCGCGCTAGCCGCGGGCAGCGTCGTCGCGGTCACAAGTCTGCTGCTGGCCGGCTGTGGCAGCAAGGCCAGCGAGGAAGACTCAGCAAAGGCCGCATCGTGTGTGGACACCTCCGGGGACACCATCAAGGTCGGCGCACTGAACTCACTGTCGGGAACGATGGCAATCTCCGAGGTAACCGTCCGCAACGCTGTCGATCTGGCCGTCGAGCAGATCAACGCCGAAGGCGGGGTGATGGGCAAGAAGATCGACCTCGTGGGAGAGGATGGCGCGTCGGAGCCCACGGTGTTCGCCGAGAAGGCCGAGAAGCTCATCAGCAGCGACTGCGTGGCGGCTGTTTTCGGGGGCTGGACGTCGTCCAGCCGCAAGGCGATGCTGCCGGTGTTCGAGGGCAACAACTCTCTGCTCTATTACCCCGTGCAGTACGAGGGGCTGGAATCTTCCCCGAACATCTTCTACACCGGCGCAACGACCAATCAGCAGATCGTGCCCGCACTGGACTATCTCAAGGACCAGGGCGTCAAGTCGCTGTACCTGGTCGGTAGCGACTACGTCTTCCCACAGACCGCCAACCGCATCATCAGGGCATACGCGGAGGCCAACGGGATCGAAATCAAGGGCGAGGACTACACGCCCCTGGGCTCGACGGATTTCTCCACGATCGTCAACAAGGTCCGCAGCGCCGACGCCGACGCGGTGTTCAACACCCTCAATGGCGACTCGAACGTAGCGTTCTTCCG
>JBMYXJ010000165.1:0-6060 GCA_049608285.1 Mycobacterium sp.
GAGGACGTGCTGGCGGGCAATGATGATCCCAACCTGCCTTTGGTCACCTGTTCTACTGACGGCCTACGGGTCTTTCTGCTGGACAAGTCGCTCATCAGCGGTGAGGAGATCAAGAACGCCACCTCCGGACTTGATCAGCAGCGCGGCGAGCACGTCGTCGACTTGGAATTCAAGAGCGACGCCACCAAGGTCTGGGCGGATTTCACCACGACCAACGTTGGTATCCAAACAGCATTCGTTCTCGACTCGCAGGTGGTCAGCGCACCGCAGATCGTGGAGCCCATTCCCGGTGGCCGTACGCAGATCACCGGACAGTTCACCGCCGACTCGGCGCGCGAACTGGCCAACGTGCTGAAGTACGGTTCGCTGCCGTTGTCGTTCGAGTCCTCGGAGGCCGAGACCGTTTCGGCCTCGCTGGGATTATCATCGCTGCGGGCGGGGCTCATTGCCGGCGCGGTTGGGCTGGCCGCGGTGCTGCTGTACTCCCTGCTCTATTACCGGACGCTGGGCTTGCTGGTTGCGCTGTCGCTGGTCGCGTCGGGGGCGATGGTCTTCGCGATCCTGGTGCTGCTCGGCAGATATATCGGCTACACCCTGGACTTGGCCGGTATTGCTGGTCTGATCATCGGTATCGGCATGACGGCGGACTCGTTCGTGGTGTTCTTCGAACGCATCAAGGATGAGATCCGCGAGGGCCGATCGTTCCGGTCTGCGGTTCCCCGCGGTTGGGCCCGGGCGCGCAAGACCATCCTTTCGGGCAACGCCGTGACATTCCTGGCCGCAGCGGTCTTGTACTTCTTGGCGGTCGGCCAGGTGAAGGGCTTCGCGTTCACCCTCGGTTTGACCACCATTCTGGACGTTGTCGTCGTGTTCCTGGTGACCTGGCCGCTGGCCTACATCGCATCGAAGTCGGCGACGATGGCTAAGCCGGCCCTCAACGGATTGGGAGCCGTGCAGCAGATCGCACGTGAACGCCGAGCGGCCGCGCAAACGGTGGGACGGGGATAGCACATGGCGGCAAAGCACCAGTCAGGAAAGACACCCACCTCGCAAGCCGTCGAGGCCCCCGACCTCGAATCCGCCGAGGCGGATGCCCCACGGCACGGCTTCTTCGTCAGGCTCTACACCGGGACCGGCGCCTTCGAGGTGATGGGTCAGCGCAAGGCTTGGTACGCGGTCAGCGCACTCATCGTGGCCATAGCAGTCGGGGCGATTCTGTTGCGGGGCTTCACTTTCGGTATCGACTTCGAGGGTGGCACGAAGGTGTCATTCCCGCGCGGCGATGGCCAAATCACCCCGCAGCAAGTTGAAACGGCGTTCGGCAACGCGATCGGTGAGCCGCCGGAGTCGGTGGTCATCGTCGGTAGCGGAGACTCCGCCACTTTCCAGATTCGTTCCGAGACGCTGACCAACGACGAGACCGAAAACCTTCGGACGGTGTTGTTCGACGAGTTCCAGCCCCTCGGTTCCGACGGTCAGCCGAGCAAGCAGGCCGTCAGCGATTCAGCTGTTTCGGAAACCTGGGGTGGCCAGATCACCCGGAAGGCCCTCATCGCGCTAGTGGTCTTCCTCGCGCTGGCTTCCATCTATATCGCTCTGCGCTACGAGCGGTACATGGCGATTGCCGCGCTGACGACGCTGGTGTTCGACCTCGTGGTCACCGCGGGTGTGTACGCGCTAGTCGGGTTCGAGGTCACGCCGGCCACGGTGATCGGGTTGTTGACGATCTTGGGGTTCTCGCTCTATGACACCGTCATCGTGTTCGACAAGGTGGAGGAGAACACCGAAGGTTTCGAGCACGCCACCAGGCGCACCTTCGCCGAACAGGCCAACCTTGCCGTCAATCAGACGTTCATGCGGTCGATTAACACCAGCCTGATCTCGGTGCTGCCGATTGTGGCGCTGATGGTGATTGCGGTGTGGCTGCTGGGCGTCGGGACCCTCATGGACCTGGCGCTGGTCCAGCTCGTCGGCGTGATCGTCGGAACGTACTCGTCGATCTTTTTCGCCACTCCTTTGCTGGTGAGTCTTCGGGAACGCACCGACCTGGTGCGCAAGCACACCAATCGGGTGCTGAGCCGCCGCAAGACCGCGGCAGCCAGGGCGGTCGACCCGCGGGCGGAGGCCGAGGATGGTCCCGAACGCGTGGATCCTGAGCCGGCATCGGTGACGGTACCGGCCGCGCCCGCATCTCCGCCGCCGGACAAGCCAGGGCCGGGTGCCCGTCCCGTCCGGCCCACGTCCAGCAGGACCGGACGGCCCTCGGGTAAGCGAAAGCCACGGAAGGGTTAGCGCCGATGCCTCGCCGTTGGGCCCTGCGAGGTTCCGTCCAGCCTCGTGCACGCCGCAATGCACGTCGTGCAACGGTGCTGTCAGTGGTGCTGGCGTTGGTGGGCTCGCTCGGCCTGATCTCGTGTTCGGGTGGCGCGGCGGGCTCGATCGACTACGCAGTCGACGGCAACCTGATCAGCTACAACACCAACACAGTGGCCGGAGCGGCGTCGGGTGGGCCGCAGGCCTTCGCTCGGGTGCTGACGGGATTTAGCTACCACGGTCCGCAAGGTCAAATCGTCGGAGATCACGACTTCGGCAGTATCTCTGTGGTGGGCCGCACGCCGCTGGTTCTCGACTACGAAATCAACGCTGACGCTGTGTATTCGGACGGCAAGCCAATCACCTGCGACGACATGGTGCTGGCGTGGTCATCGCAGTCGGGTAGGTTCCCGCGGTTCGATGCGGCCAACCGGGCCGGATATGCCGATATCGCCAAGATCGACTGTGAGCCGGGGCAGCAGAAGGCGCGGGTGTCTTTCGCGCAGGACAGGGCGTTCACCGAATACGGTCAGTTGTTCGCAGCGACGTCGATGATGCCCTCGCACGTCATCGCCGACGTGCTGGGCCTCGGCGACGGCGGGGTTACCAAGGCGTTGCTCGACAATGACGGGCCTACCGTCGAGCGCATCGCCCAGGTCTGGAATAACACCTGGAAGTTGACGCCAGACCTGGATATCAAACGCTTCCCGTCGTCGGGGCCCTACAAGCTCGACTCAGTGACTGCCGACGGTGCGGTGGTCCTGGTCGCCAACGACAAGTGGTGGGGCACCAAACCGGTCACCGGCAAGATCACCGTATGGCCCCGCAGCGCCGACATGCAGGACCGTGTGAATGAGGGCGCCTATGACGTCGTAGACATCGCGTCCGGATCGTTGGGCACCCTCAATCTGCCCGACGACTACACGCGCACCGATGCGCCGTCGGCGGGTGTGGAGCAGCTGATCTTCGCCCCGCAGGGCCCGCTCGCGGCGGTGCCCGCCCGGCGGGCGCTGGCGCTGTGCACTCCCCGCGATGCCATCGCGCGAAATGCGTCGACGCCGGTGTTCAACTCCCGGCTGAACCCCGCATCCGAGGATGCATACGGAGCTGCCGAAAACGTTCCCGAGGCTGGACAGTTTGCAGTCGGCAACGCCGATGCCGCCCGGGCCGCACTCGATAATCAGCCCCTAACCGTCCGGATCGGTTATCAGACACCGAACGCCCGACTCGCCGCCACTGTGGGCTCCATCGCGAAGTCCTGCGCGCCCGCGGGCCTTACGGTCGAGGACGTCGGCGCCGAGACCGTCGGCCCGCTGGCGCTGCTCAACGGCGAGATTGACGTGCTGATCGCGAGTACCGGAGGTGCGGCCGGCAGTGGCTCCTCGGGATCGTCGGTAATGGACAGCTACAGCCTGCACAGCGGTAACGGCAATAACCTTGGGCGCTACGCCAACCAACGTATCGACGGGATCATCGCCACCCTGGCAGTGACGTTCGACCCCAAGGAACTGGCCCGGCTGCTCGGTGAGGCAGGCCCGATACTGTGGGCCGACATGCCAACACTGCCGCTGTACCGTCAACAGCGGACCTTGCTGACGTCGGCGAAAATGTTTGCGGTGATCGGCAATCCGACGCGTTGGGGTGCGGGATGGAACATGGACCGTTGGAAGCTGAGCCAGTGAGCACCCGGTCGGACGGGGGCGTTGGCCAGCTCATCGCATCGCTGCTGCGCGAGGTGCCCGACTTTCCGGAGCCAGGCGTCCAATTCAAGGACCTGACGCCGGTGCTTGCCGATGCGATGGGGCTCGCCGAGGTCAGCGCCGCGATCGCCGAACTGGCCAGTGGCGCGGATCTCGTGGCGGGCGTTGATGCCCGGGGATTCCTGCTCGGTGGCGCCGTAGCCCTCAAGCTGGGCATCGGCGTGCTAGCGGTACGTAAGGGCGGAAAACTGCCGCCTCCGGTGCTTAGCGAGACCTATAGCCTCGAATACGGCACCGCCACTCTGGAGGTCCCCGCGCAGGGCATCGATTTGGTGGGCCGTTCGGTCGTGGTGATCGATGACGTGCTCGCCACCGGGGGCACGCTGTCCGCCACTACTGAATTGCTCACCACAGCAGGTGCACAGGTGACCGGGGCGGTGGTGATGCTCGAACTCGCCGCGCTGGGCGGTCGCGCGATCCTCGACCCCTTGCCGGTCGAGAGCCTGTACATCGTCTGAACGGATATCCTGCGAAGAGGACACGCATCGGAGGTGAGTGATGGCCAGCGAGATCCGCGCTGACCCCGATCCGGGCCAGGCCGTGCAATCACCGTCCGGCGAGAACCCTTCCCCCCCTGAAACCCAGCCACTGTCGGTCCCGAAGACCGACGGACCAAAGGCGGGGACGAGCGCATCGCGGCGGGTGCGGGCCCGTCTCGCCCGCCGGATGACCGCCCAACGCAGCACGGTCAACCCGGTGCTCGAGCCGCTGGTAGCGATGCACCGCGAGGTCTACCCGAAAGCAGATCTGACGCTGCTGCAGCGCGCCTACGAGGTCGCCGAGGAGCGGCACGGCGAGCAGCTGCGGCACTCCGGTGACCCGTACATCACCCATCCGCTGGCGGTCGCTACGATCCTGGCCGAGCTCGAGATGGATACCACCACTTTGATCGCGGCACTGTTGCACGACACCGTGGAGGACACCGGCTACACGCTGGAGGCGCTCACTGAGGAGTTCGGCGCGGAGGTCGGTCATCTCGTCGACGGTGTCACCAAGCTGGACAAGGTGACGCTGGGTACCGCAGCCGAAAGTGAGACCATCCGCAAGATGATCATCGCCATGGCGCGTGATCCGCGGGTGCTGGTGATCAAAGTCGCCGACCGGCTGCACAACATGCGCACGATGCGGTTCCTACCTCCGGAAAAGCAAGCACGCAAAGCAGGCGAAACACTGGAAGTGATTGCTCCGCTTGCTCATCGCCTCGGGATGGCAACGGTCAAATGGGAACTCGAAGACCTCTCGTTCGCGATCCTGCATCCAAAGAAGTACGAGGAGATCGTGCGACTGGTCGCTGACCGCGCGCCCTCCCGCGACACCTATCTGGCCAAGGTGCGCGACGAGATCGTCAACACGTTGACCAAGGCGAAGATCAATGCCACCGTCGAGGGAAGACCCAAGCACTATTGGTCGATCAACCAGAAGATGATCCTCAAGGGGCGCGACTTCGACGACATCCACGATCTCGTCGGGGTTCGAATTCTGTGCGACGAGATCAGAGACTGCTACGCCGCGGTGGGGGTGGTGCACTCCCTGTGGCAGCCGATGGCAGGTCGGTTCAAGGACTACATAGCGCAACCGCGCTACGGCGTGTATCAGTCGTTGCACACCACCGTCGTCGGGCCAGAGGGCAAGCCCCTAGAAGTACAGATCCGTACCCGCGACATGCACCGCACCGCCGAATACGGTATCGCCGCTCATTGGCGTTACAAAGAGGTCAAGGGGCGCAACGGATTGCCGACCGGGCACGCTGCCACCGAGGTCGACGACATGGCCTGGATGCGCCAGCTGCTCGACTGGCAGCGGGAGGCGGCTGACCCCGGCGAGTTCCTCGAGTCGCTGCGTTACGACCTGGCGGTAAAGGAAATCTTCGTGTTCACGCCCAAGGGCGACGTGATCACCCTGCCCGCCGGGTCCACGCCGGTGGATTTCGCCTACGCCGTGCACACCGACGTGGGCAACAACTGCGTCTCCTGCCGTATCAACCGCC
>JBMYXJ010000166.1:0-6050 GCA_049608285.1 Mycobacterium sp.
CTGGCCCAGACATTGCTCTGCAGGCCCGCGTCCTCCAGGCCGCCCCCGATGCCGGCCCCCGGCGCCGTGGGCATCGACTCTGACACCACTGGGATGAGACTGCTAACGTCAACGCTGGTCACGCCACTCAGCTGGGCTTCTGCGATGGCGCGTTCGGGGTCGGCCGAGTACCGTGCCGCGGCCTCTGGATCGCGCACCAACGACATCACGAAATCCAGCAGTGCATTCGCCATGAAGCTCCAACCCTTCTACTGCCATGCCGTCGACGGGGACTTCCGCACTAGGCGGCGGCATGGCAACAATGTTATCCAGCATCCATCGCGATCGGATCGGTGTTTAGCCTATCCCGCGCGCAGCACTATTAGGGGGTGTCGCATTAGGGGCTCGACTCGCCTAGGGGGATGACCGGCGCACGTGGGGATCAAGCCGCTATGGTGAGGACGGCCAACAGCGGAGGCGGTGCGCATGACCGACACGATGGGGCGGTCGATCGGGACGACGACGCTCAACGTCACCTCATACGACGGCCGCACCCCGGACTACGGCGCCTGATCGCAGACCATGACCAGACTGGCACCGGAATCGGGCTCCGACATTCCGCCTGCGGCCCGCGAGTTCGTCGCGGCATTGACCGCCGCTCCGGTCGAACCGGTCAGAATGCTGGTCTCCGGCGGTATGGGCACCGGTAAGAGTTCAGTGCTCTCAGAAGTGCGCGGGCGTCTGCGCGCTGCGGGAATCGCGGTGCTGGCCCGCGCACCGCGTCCCGGCGACCCGGCCGAGAGCGCGATTGTGGTCGACAACGCTCATCTGCTCGATGACGACGAGATCGGCCAACTCACCGAGCTGGTGGCGGATCACGCCGCCACGGTTGTCGTCGCGGCCGAGCCGTTGGCACATCGCACAGCGCTGCGCACACTGGTCACCACGCTGGAACGGGAGAATCCCGCCATCGAGCTGCGATCGCTGACCCCGGCGGAGATGGGTCAAGCCGTGTCCGCGGCGTTCGGTGGTGCACCGCCGCCGGACGCCGTGCGCATCCTTACTGCTGCCACCGAGGGACTACCCTTCCTGCTGCGGCCCGCGATCGCCGCCCTTTCGGCCTCCGACGGCGACCCGTCCGCCGCCGCCATCACGCAGGTAGCGGGGTTCGCCCTGATCGATCGGCTACGGCGGCTCGATGAGCGACTGCTCGACACCCTGTTGGTGTCGTCGCTCAGCCCCGAACTCGGCGCCGACGACGTCGCCGCCGCGCTGCAGATCGGCGCCAGCGCAGCTCTGGCCGTGGTAGACCGTGCTCGTGCCAGCGGCCTAATCGAACCGTCGCACAGCGAACAGTTCCAGAAGCTCCTGCACGGCTGCATCGCCCAGGTCGCAGGTGCTGCCCACTATCGCCGCACGCTATTGGCGCTGCTGTCGTCGCAACTCGAAATATCAACGCTTTCAGTGGATGTCGGCCTGAGAATGGCCGAACTCGGTTTACGCAGCGATCGACTCGCCACCGCGCTGGTCGATTTAGCCGCCGGCGCCCTCAGTCAACCGGCCCGTGGGGCGCAGCTCTACCGCGCGGCGGCCAACGCCCTAGCCGGTGGACCTCCGGGTGCGCTGAACGCCCGACTGGCCGACGCGCTGGCGCTGCTGGGTGACTGTCCGACGGCCGGACGGCTCTCCGATGAACTGCTTGGCTCAGAAGACCCCGGCGATCGGGCGGCAGCGGTGCGGATTGCCGCGAGCATCGCACTGCACGACGGCAACGCTGCGCAGGCCGCCGACTTGTTCCGGTGGCTGAGGCCGTATCCGGAGCCAGTCGTCAGCACGGCCGGCGCGATCGTGGCCCTTGCCGCTGGCGACGCTGCTGCTGCGAAGGCGGCCTTGCGTGCCGAGAGCCTGCTCGCGTCGCTGGATCAGCCGTATTCGGTCGCCATGGCACGACTGAGCCACTCGATCACCTTCCTGCACGGGCCTTCCGGCGTGGCGCCGGACACGCCCGCGGCAGTGGTGACCCTGGCCGCCTTGCACGGCGGTGACCCGCTGCGGGCCCATAGCGTCATTGGCCGAGCCGTGCGGACCGGCGCCGATCGAGATGGCGGAGACGCCGAGATTTTCTCGGCGCATCGGCACCGCCTGCTACTGGGCTGGGTTCAGATGCTGGATGGGCAACTGCAGGCCGCCAACGCAGCCGCGAACCTGGCCGACCCTGACCGCGATGGGGCAGCCCTGCACCGCCGCGACGCGCTGTGGGCAGCGGCTCTGCGCACCGGGATCGCGAGGCGCAGCGGCGACGCCGGCGCCCTGCACCGGCACTGGTACGCCGGCATGGAGATACTCGCCGAGTATTCGATCGACCTGTTCTCACTGCTGCCGCTGGGTGAATTGTGGGTGTCCGCCGCCCGTATGCACCAGGTCGACAGGCTGCAGCCCGACCTGACCGAGGCTTTCGCCCTTCTGGAAGGTCTGGGGAATCCGGTGCTGTGGTCGGCGCCGCTGCACTGGGCGGGAGTGCACGCAGGCATCCTGGCCAATGCTCCGGAAGCGGTGGCACCCCACGGTCAGGCGCTGACGGCGGCCAGTCGCGACCACCGAGCCGACAGCGCGTTCGCCAAGGCGCTGGCCAATGCGGGTCGCACCTGGCTGCGGGTACTGGCCAACCACGTCGACGGTGACGATGTCGCAGTCGCGGCGCGAGCCATGGCTCGGTTCGGTCTCACCTGGGACGCCACCAGGTTGGCCGGCCAGGCGGCCCTGCACACCGACGATCCCCGGGTGTCGGGCGTGATGTTGCAGGTGGCCCGCGATCTGAAGCAGGTGGCCGACGACCGCCACCATGCCGACGCGATGGCCGGTGATCGGCCCGCCGGCGCGGCGCCGCAGGCAGCCACGGTGTCGGCGAGCGCGACAGCCGTCCGAGCCGTGGCCCCGCGGTTGTCCGACCGTGAGCGCGAGGTCGCGGAGCTCTTAGTTCTCGGTATGCCCTACCGCGACATCGGCAGCCAGCTGTTCATCTCGGCCAAGACCGTCGAGCACCACGTGGCCCGGATTCGCCGCCGACTGGGCGCCCAATCGCGCTCGGAGATGTTGTCGATGCTGCGCGCCATGCTTTCGCCATCCGGGGAGGCCATCACGGACCCCGGGACCTGACCGCCCTCGCAACTAGACCATTTCCGCCCAATCCAGTAAACGGCGGCCGATGATTGGCGTCATGAAGACGACAGTCGGGCATATCGCGGCAGCTGCGTGCGTGCTGGCTGCAACCGTCACCGGTTGTGGTGGCGGCGACACTACGTCAACGCCCAGTTCTCCCACCGCCCAGCAAGTCACGCAGCCGCCGGCAACAGGCGAGGCAGCTGGGGGATGCAATAAGGACATGCTGGCCCGCCCGTGGCAGAGGCTCGACGGGGCCGACCCTCCGCTCAAATCTGCTACCACGTGGACGTTCATCCCGGCGTTCGACGGCGCCGATCACGGCAAGATTGAGTGCGACGGAGATTGTGACCGTGCGCTTGGAAAACCTCTCAGCTACGAACTCAACCAGCCCACCATGCAGAGCAGGATGAAAGTACAGTTCGAGAAGGAAGAGTCGGTTTATTACTGCAAGGTCAAACCTGATGAGCTCACGTTAGGACCGATGACCTTCGGTCCCGCTGAAGCACGGCCAGTTGGCGAGAACATCACCTATGACAGCACCTATGTTACGGAGGCCTCGCCCTCGCAGGCGACGGTGGTGATCCGTAATGGCCGGATCGTCAGTTTCGCAGAAGAAGCAGCTGGCGCTGGTAAATGTGAACTCGCTATTCAAGCCGACTTCACCATTGGCCCACCCACCGGAGAATTCTCCGGGAGTTACACGGGTGCCGTGAGCTCTGGTCCATCTTGGTGTGTTCCCACCGATGGCACGATGTCTGGGCGAGTTGAGGGTGCACAGATGACCATGATCTACACGAACGCGGCCTCTGGGCTGTCTTCCACGTTGCATTTCGTGCGCACATAGCCGGCTGGCTGATCTCGTCGTCGGTGATCTGGCAGTCGTCGGTCCAGCGCTCTGGTTGCCGGGGTACAGACCGCCCATGACTGCCACGTGTTCCGCTCGTCAAACGTGCATTTGACCTACGAGCGAGCTTCGACGTTTAGCGGCCGAGACCGCAGGCTAAATCATGGCGCGCCTTGGGGATCGACCTGATCGCCGCGTTGGCCGGGCGATGATGGTCTGAGTCAGCGGGGCTCGGAGGGGAGAAATACGAACCCGTCCAAAATGGCTTGGCTGTCGCGCTCATAGGTCGGATTGTCGGGTTCCGTGGTCGCCACAGTCAGCGCGACCAAGTAGGTCAGGCTGTCGGAACTGGCGACCGCCATCAGCATCTTGACCGATATCGGGGCGCCAACGGATTCCTCGGTCTGCGTGTAGCTGCTGATTTCGGCCGGTTGCCCGCACACGGTGGTGGGTGTGATCGATTGGATATCCACCCCTCTTCCCATTTTGGTCAACACAAACCTTGCCTCATCAAACATCGATTGTGCCGACGACGACCAGTGGCTCGGCTCTGACTCCAGAACGACGAGGGCGCTGGGACTGAAATGGTCGGCGGTGAGGGCCGGGTTGCTTAGAGCGAACCCAACTCCATCGATCTGGCGATCCTCCCACCCCGGCGGTTGGGGGATCTGCATCGTGGGTGCGCTGCTTGTGTGTGGGGGGATGTCGACCAACGGGTAATCGACACCAGCGCAGTCCGCCGCCGTGCCTGGTGCCGCCGCCGTGGGGGAGCCTTCGACTGTTGAGGTCAGGAGGTTGGCGGGGTTCGCACACCCTGCGGTTGCAAGAACCAGCACGCTTGAGGCGGCGGTGAGGCGGTATCCCCAGCTGTGGCGGCGAGGATCGCGCGCTACTGGTGTGGTTGTCACGATGCCCAGTGTGTCGATGGCTCCGGGGTAGAGCAATTCGAGCCCCCAAGTCTGCGAGGCCCGGTGCACGTCTGACCTCTGAATAGTCTCACAGCTGACATACAGCGCACTCGCAGGATCGGACCCTATATTACTAGTGGTATGACCTCTTCTTCGAATGGGCGTCGATACGCCGCAACTGTTCTTGTACTGTCCGGGCTACTCGGAGCCGGATTGGCCCTGTCGCCTGTGAGTCAGTCCCAACCTAACTGCCCCCCAGGCTCGATAAACCCAATGTGCGGAGTCCAGCCTGGCGATTTGGTGTTACCGGCTACGGGTGGACCGCCCGAAATAGCCGTTGCGCCGGCAATGGCGGGAGCACCCGTAATCACGGCTGGCGGTGGGCCCCCCGTGGTTACTGCTGGGCCGCCCATCGGGTGATCATGAGGAGGCGGCCGGGTCGCCGTGACAGGCTGTGCGTGCGAGTTCCCTTGGGGTCGTGCCGCCCTAGAAGTTTTGTGCCACAGCTGCTTTACTCGCTCGGAGAGGGGGGCGGTAGGGAACAAGTTTGAAGCCATCGATATTGGTATCCCTCGCCGCCGGGCTTTTCGCTGCCCTGGCGGGTCTAGCGGTTGTGGTGAAACTCGGCTGGCTGGCTCGAATCGATACTGCCGTCGCGGCATGGTTCGGCACGCACAGGTCCCCGACGCTGGCAGTTGCGGACGCGGGCGCGATCTATGACTTCATCGGCGTGCCGGCGAATTTCGCCATTTTTGCCGTGGTCATCAGCATGTTGCTGTCGCTGCGGGCGCGTTCGGCGATCCCGTTCGCCGCAGTGATAGGCGCAGTCGTTGCTGCTGTAGCAGTCAAGACGGCGCTGAAGGCGCTGATAGAGCGTCCGCCCTGGACGACGGAGGAGCTGAAGTACTTGGACGACTGGACATCGAACTATCTCAACTGGTTCCCTTCAGGCCATATCGCGGGTGTCTCTGCGCTGCTCGGCATGATCGCGGTTTGTCTGGCCACCGGAAGCAGCCGCGCTTTCAAAGTGGTGCTGACGAGTCTGGTTGCGGCTGGTGTCCTGTTTGTCGCCCTCCTTGCGTTCTACCTTGGCTGGCATACCTTCACCGACGTTCTAGGCGGAGCGATCCTCGGTGGCGCAATCGTCTCCTTAGGTG
>JBMYXJ010000167.1:0-6047 GCA_049608285.1 Mycobacterium sp.
CTTGACCCGATTCCGAGACCCCCCGGCACCGTGAGTTTGTCACCGACGGTGTAGCCCGTGCCGCCCGCAGCGACGACCGCGCTCGCGGCTTTCTTCGACTTCATCACGACATCCCAGTCGGTGTCGGTGAACTCGTAATCAGGAGCCGCGCGGAAGGCTTCAATGACCATCGAGCGGGCATGCTCGCGGGTCTCGTCGTCGAGATCGGACGTGTGGACCAGGCGAGCGCGCACACCCTGGTTCTACCAGCGCGGGCCGCTGTGCGCTTCACTACCGCCTGGTCCGCTCACGACACCTCGGACGCTCCTCTCGGTCGCGACCAGTGCAACCGCACCGTTTGGCCGGGCCGCGCCTGTGCGGCCCTGTCGATATCGCCATCGATGACCACACCGACCACTGGGTAGCCCCCGGTCACCGGATGGTCCGGACCCAGGATCACCGGAAATCCGTTCGGCGGAACCTGGATCGCCCCCCGGGTCGCTCCCTCGCTGGGCAGCTGGCGTTCGGGGGTGCGGTACTGCAGCGGCGACCCGACCAGCCGCATGCCGACGCGGTCGCTGCGGTTGGTCACCTGCCAGTTGGTGCGTACCAGGACGTCTGGGTCGACGAACCAATCCTCACGTGGTCCCGGCACCACCCTGAGCACCAGCACGTCGTCGACGATGGGAGCCACCGGCGCCTGGTCCAGCTCGGGAAGAGTGTCGCCGTGATCGCCGACTGGCAGCACATCGCCTCGCTTCAGCGGCGGCGGGCCGATCGCGGACATTGCGTCATAGCTTCGTGAGCCCAGCACCGGCGCCACATCGAAGCCGCCGCGCACGGCCAGATATGAGCGCAATCCCGTCCGAGGTCCCCCTAGTGAAATCACCTCGCCGTTGTGTGCGTAGTGAAAACTGTTGGTACCAAAAGGAACTCCGTTCACTTCGGGATCGACGTCGGCGCCGGTCACGGCGATTCCTACGTCCCCGCCGCGTACCCGGGCGGTCAACCCGCCCAGCGTCACCTCGACGGTCGCCCGGTCATCGGGGTTGGCGACGAGCCGGTTGGCCAGCGCGTGCGATCGCCGATCGGCGGCGCCGGAGCGACCGACTCCCAAGTGGGATAACCCTGGCCGACCCAGGTCTTCGATCAGTGCAAGGGGACCCGTCTGCAGAATCTCGATCGTCACGGTCACTGGTCGACCGCCTGGAAGCGAACCCACGCTCCGGGAGTCAGCAGGGCTGGGTTGTCCCGCTCGATATCCCACAGCACCGCGGTGGTGCGCCCGATGAGCTGCCAGCCGCCCGGTGATTCGCGGGGATAGATTCCGCTGAATTGACCTGCGAGCCCGACGGATCCGGTGGGTACCGTTGTGCGGGGGTCGGATTTTCTGGGAACGGCCAGTCGCTCATCGCCGCCCACCAGGTAGGCGAAACCGGGTGCAAAGCCACTGAATCCGACTCGCCAGGGTCGTCCGGTGTGCGCTGCGACAACCTCGTCCTGAGCCAGTCCGGTCAGCCGGGCCACTTCTTCGAGATCATCGCCGTTATAGGTCACGGCGATGACGATCTCCGTGCGCTCGAGTGATTCGGCGGCCGCGTCCTTGCTTAGCCGCAGCGTGCTCAGCCGCCGCCGGGTGGGTGCCTGATACCGGGGTCCCGCCAGCTTCAACAGAATGGTTTGAGCGGCTGGGACGATATCTATGACGCCGAACAGATCGGCCGCTCGCAGCACGTCGGTCCACGCCAGCACCGTGGCGGTGGTTCCGAACTCAAGGAGAAGCGCGTGATCGCCGTAGTCCAAAACGCTACTCGGGCCGTCCGCATGCATAGCTTCCATCACATCCGCTGGCGTATTTGGGTACCAACGCTACCGTCGAGTGGCGGTGGAAGCCGCTGCTAGGAGAAATCGTTCGACGGCGCCACCTCACGCCGTGGGCTGGTAGGTGGGTTCGCGGCGCTTGATGTAGCCGATCACTCGGTAGGTGATCGGCAGCAGGGCGACCTCGACGGCGCTCTTATACAGCCATCCCAGCGCGGTGTAGGTGACGAAATCGCCGATGCTGTTGATGCCGATGACGCTCGCCGCGATCGCGCAGAACACCATGGTGTCGCCCAGCTGCCCAACGAACGTCGACCCGATTAGCCGGGCCCACAGGTGCTTTTCCTTCGTGCGCTCCTTGATCCGCACCAGCAGCCAGGCGTTGAGGGTCTGGCCGACGATGAAACCCGCCAAGCCCGCCGCGATCAACCCTGTGTAGGCGCCCGCGATGTTCTGGAAATGTTCCTGATTCTCGTAGAAGTCGGCCGCAGGAAGATAGACGGTGACCCAGAGGGCCGCTGCGGCAAGGATGTTCATCGCAAATCCGGTAAATATCGCTCGGCGCGCGGCTTTGAAGCCGTATACCTCCGACAGCACATCGCCGATCACGTAGGTCAATGGGAAGACGATGAACCCACCGTCGGTGATGATCGGCCCGAATGCGACTCCCTTGGTAGCGGTCAGATTCGAGACGATCACCAGGGCGGTGAACACCGCGACGAGGACCGGATAATAGGTCGATCCCACTCGGGCAAAGGCGGCGTGGCTCTTCGAGTGGGCGGTCAGATCGTTTGTCACCCGGACATTAGATCAGCCCAAAGCGGTTGCGATCATCGGCGGCAGTTTCTCGGCGACCACCGGGTAGGACAGCGTCGAGGCGTAGGCGATAGCTCCGGCGAGCTCTTTGCCGGTGAAAACGTTGCGTTGTTCAGCCGTTGCGGACAGACCTGCAATGGTGGGGTCGGCCAGCAGGGCGGCCCGCTCCTCGTCGCTCTCAGTCGTCCAAATGAGGACGTCGGCGGAGTCGAAGACCGCAGCCATGCGATCCCGCGGGATCAACGACTCTTGGGTTTCTGCCAGCGACAAGCCCATCTGGTTCAGAAATTCCTGCCGCCAGCTTGGGCTGCTGATTTGCGCGGCGTCGCGGTGCAGCCTGCCGGCGAGCAACAGCGCCTTCTTATCGGCGAATTGCGGCCTTTCATTCACCGTGGTGAATTTTGCCTCGACATCGGCGATCAGCTTCTGCATGTCTTCGTGGCGGTACACAGCCTCTCCGATCGTCGTGGCCTGTTCCCACCACGGTTCGAAAAACGCAGAGCTGCCGGATTGCGCCACCGTTGGCGCGACTGCTGAGAGTTCGGCGTAGGTGTCCTGGTCGAGCCCCGCGTCAGTTGCCACGATCAGGTCGGGTTCCAGAGCGGCGATCTGGTCGACCTGGATGCCGTCGTCGAGGCTCAACACCACTGGGTGTGCGCCATCGAGCCGTGGCAGTGCCCAGGGCCACACCCCGAACGGTTCGCCGCCGAACCAGTCCGTCACCGCGATCGGTACGACGCCCAGGGCCAACAAATCGTCGGCCGAGGTCAGCCCGGCACTGACGACTCGCGTCGGGGGTGCGGGAATCCGCGTGTCCCCGAAGGCGTGCTTGATGGTCACGGACCCGTCGTCGGCGACGGTGCCGGGTTTGTCTGATCCGCACGCGGTGGCCAATGCCGCTGCACCGGCTGTCGCGGCGAGGAAACTCCTCCTTGACCACATTGCGGGCACCCGGCGAGCGTAGCCAACTGTTTCCGAAGTTACCGAACAAAGCGAGGCCCAAACCATCCCAAGGATCCCGGAGTTCGGGTGGCTGGTACACACCTGGGGCCCGACAGACCGTTACTGGCCCGGGTATCGACCTAGGCGCAGATTCTAGGGAGCCGGCACCATGCCCACGGGAGGCCACACCGGCGGCGGCGCGGATGCCGGGGCAGGGGGCGCGCCCGGCGGCGGTGCAGGCGAGACGACATCAGCAGGCGCCTCGGGTGGGAGGACGCCCGGAGGCAGCACTTCCTCAAGTACCGACATCTCAAGTGCGGCGACGTCTGGCGGGGGCATCGGCATCTCAGATGGGACGACACCTGGGGGGAGTGTGCCTGGCGGGAGCATCGGCATGTCAGTTGCGGCGACGTCGGGCGGCGAGGAGCCGGGAGCAAGCATCGGATAATCGGCTGCGGTGGCGCCCGGTGGAAGTGTGCCCGGCGGAAGCATCGGCATCTGGCGCACCCCCATAGCGCCGGCCGTCGCCGGGTCCATCTCCGACGGATTGAGCGCCCCGAACAGTTGCTCGGGGCTGCGCATATTCCACAGTTCTCGCAGGTAGCTCAACTGACCGGTGTTGTTGAAATCTGCGTTCGGTACCGGCGGGATGTAGGGCGCGGTCCCCGGCGGGGGCGGCGGGGCCGGGGGAGGACCCTCAACGGCGCCACCCTCACCGATAGGTGTGTAGGTGAAGACCTGGTTGCGCGTCGGAGTGCCAGCGTCACCCGGGGCCGGCGGCATCGGAGCGGCGACCCCCGGGGCGGGCGGCAGGGCTGGATCGACGGGCATCGGCTGCGCTTCGGCCTGGCTCGCTGCGGTCACAGCGCCTCCGGTTAGGAGCGCGCTGATCACAGCGATCTTGACGCGGGACGATGGGGCCATAGTGTGAAGGTTATCGGGTTGAGCGCGCATACGTTACTTCACGTCGGCCCCGGCAACGGCAGAATCGTCTGATGAGCTGCTGCGAGCACATCAACATCGCCGATGACTTCGACTCCGCATTCACCGTCGATGCTTCGCGAGTCACGTTCGGCCGAGGGTGTTTGCGGGAAGTTGGTGACCGAGCCAAAGCCCTGGGAATTACTCGGGCGGCATTGTTCTCCGACGCTACAGTCGCCGGCCTCCC
Organism: Mycobacterium sp.; assembly: GCA_049608285.1. GTDB lineage: Bacteria > Actinomycetota > Actinomycetes > Mycobacteriales > Mycobacteriaceae > Mycobacterium. Next base: position 4,727 of record JBMYXJ010000167.1, read on the forward strand.
TGTGTTCGACACCGCCTCACGCTCCTTACGCGCAGCGGGCATCGACGTCGTGCGCTACATCGATGCACGGATTGAACCCACCGACGAATCATTCAGAGAAGCAGCGGCTTTTGCCTCAGAGATGAACCCAGACGGCTATATCTCCCTTGGTGGGGGATCAGTAATGGACACCGCTAAAGCAGCCAACCTGTACGCCACCCATCCTGCCGACTTCCTCGACTACGTGAATGCGCCCGTCGGCGCGGGAAAGGCTGTGCCGGGCCCATTGAAGCCACATATCGCCTGCCCCACCACATCAGGCACCGGCAGCGAGGTCACCGGCATCGCGATCTTCGACTTGCTGTCCATGTCCGCTAAGACTGGGATCGCTTCTCCGGCGCTGCGTCCCTCCGAAGCGCTCGTCGATCCCGACAGCACCGACACCCTGCCCGCGAACGTCGTCGCGTGCAGCGGACTCGACGTACTTTCCCACGCGCTGGAGTCCTACACCGCGCGACCGTTCGTCAACCGCACGGCGTCGCGGCCGCGGAGCCGACGCCCGATGAGTCAGGGCGCCAACCCGTGGAGCGACCTGGGTAGCCGCGAAGCGCTGCAACTTCTCGGTCGGTACCTGCAACGCGCCGTGAACGACGCATCCGATCACGAGGCCCGGGAACAGACCATGTGGGCGGCAACTCTGGCGGGCATCGCCTTCGGCAACGCAGGGGTGCACATCCCCCATGCCATGGCCTACGCGGTGGCCGGTCAGGCCCGCGACTTTCACCCATCCGGGTACCCCGGAGCCGAGCCCCTGGTGCCCCATGGAATGGCAGTGATTCTCAACGCACCAGCCACTTTTCGGCTCACAGCCCACGCAGATCCACGTCGGCACCTCGACGCGGCGCGGCACCTCGGCGCCGACATTCAGGACGCCGCGGCCCAGGGCGAGGCGGGCGACGTCCTGGCCGAGCAGCTGATCCGAATCATGCGCAACGTGGGCATGCCTGCCGGACTCGCGGAAGTCGGATACAGCAGGGTTGACGCCTCTTCCCTCGCCGAGGGCGCGTTGCCTCAACAACGGTTGCTGAACAACGCACCGGTGGAGGTCGATAAGGCTCTGCTGACCAAAGCTTTTGAGCGAGCACTGACGTACTGGTGAAACATCTTCCTGAAACGGCGGCTGGACCAGGGCTGTGGCTGAAGGCTCGGTTCGACGACTCTGCCAGCCGGAGTGCGAGAGAATCGGAGTGATGACGCACAAGGTCGCTGTAGCCACCCCGGACGACAGGGCCAGGGTCCAGCACGCGGCCCCGAGTCGACGATTTCGCCGTGGCAGATAGAT